>JAOAKE010000022.1 GCA_026413805.1 Microcaldota archaeon
CTCCACGCCGAGGGCTTCAACAAGCTTGCCAAGCTTCGGGCCGCGCGGCTTTCCAAGAAGCGCCACGTAGCACTCTTCAAAGAGCTTAGCAGGGGGGATGGAAAGCTCCTGCGCAACAGAGAAGGCAAGGTTGTGAATTTCAAGCGCGCCCATCCCTTGCGAGAGCTTGGAGAAAAACACAGCGGCGTGCGGCGATGCCTTGTGCGGGGCGTAGAAAAATGCATACTCTTCTGGCACAATAGCCTTCCTTTCCCAAGCCTCTATGTACGGCGCAAGCTTCTGGACAGAGAGGGCGTCCCCCGTCTTTTCAGATATCTTTTCCCAGCTAAATTGAAGCTGCCTGTATAGCAGCAGGTCAAGGAATGGCGTCTTCCAGCCCTCGCCCTCTTTTGTTGAGAGGCGGGCAGCAATGAGCCGCTTATGGTCTGCGCGCGAAAGCTCCCCTAATTTTCCTGACTGGTAAAGTGCAAGCGCCTTTTCATAGTCTTCAATTGTGCGCAGCATGTTCTGGGGGGTTGGGTTGATGTCTACATTCTCCTGCAAGTCGGGCTTGAGGAGCATGTATTTTACAATTTCAGGGGGGAGAATCTCAAGGAGTTCCTTTACCCCCATGCCCTTGCCCTTTGACTTTGAGTATTTTTTCCCTTCAAACAAGATAAAGCCGAATTTATAGCCAATCGGCGGCTCTTTTTTGAAAACTTCCTTGAAAATTGCTTCAAGGGTGTCACGGCTTCCCCCTCTGGTGAAATGGTCTACCCCCGCCCCCTCAGCAGAAGTGCCGAAATAGTCCTGCCAGGCAGGCCAATGAAGCCTCCATGTCAGCTTGTATTGGCGTTCAGCTATTTCTGCACTGCCCCTGTAGCCGCAGCCCTTTGCATATCCTACATCTCGGTCGCACGCATATTCATATTCGCCGTTGCGATAGCTTATCACACGCGTGGTGGCTATTTTGCCACACTGCCTGCAAAGAGGGAGTATGGGAGACCACCAATCTGGGAGCGACTGGCGAAGTGATGTCCTTGCGACTATCTGGCGGACGAGCTCTTGCTTTTCAAAAAACAAAATGGCATATTTGTCAAATGCGCCGCTTTTGTAAAGGTCAGTTGCACGGATTATTTCGGGCTTTGCCCCAAGTTTTTTCATCACTTCATGCGTTTCTGCAAGAAAGTGGTCGCCAAAAGAGGCGGTTTTGCCTGTCGGGTCAGGCACGCTGGTAAGGGGCTTTCCAAGATGGGGCTCCAGCACAGTGCGGTATTTTTCAAAGACAGCCGGGACCGAGTCAAATGCATCAAAGATGTCAGCAACGAAGTAAAATTTAGCGCTTTTGCCATTCATTTCAAGCGCATCCACTATTGCTTGCGGAAAGAGAAACTCGCAGACTGTCCCAAGGTGCGTCGGGCCGGAGGTAGTCATGCCGCCTGATATTACAAATGGCTCTTTTTTCTCCTCAATTATCTGGTGCGCCAAGATTTCAGACCAGTGCATGTTTTTCTTTTCGCTTGTGCTTTCGCCCATAAGGGCAATTTTGCCGGAAAAAGTAAAATAGCTATGCAGTCCGGGCTTTCAAAAGAACGCGCCGAACATAGAGTCAAACAGGCCCTTTTTTGGGGCATCGCCAAGCTCTGCAAGAGCTTTCTTTTGCTTTTCATTGAGGTTCGTTGGAGTCTTTACAATTACCCGCACAAGCTGGTCTCCTTTTCCTCTTCCATGGGGGCGGGGCAGCCCCTCTCCCCTCATGCGAAAGATGGTGTGGGTCTGCGTGCCTGCTGGGATTTTTAGCCTCGCCTTTCCTGACAGAGTCGGCACTTCTATGTCAGCTCCAAGGGCAGCCTGCGCAAAGCTTATTGGCACCTCAATATAGACGTCTGCCCCTTCCCTTTTGAAGACAGGATGTTCTTTTACATGGACGAATATATACAAGTCGCCTGGAGAAGAAGGCCCTCGCTCGCCCATGCCTGCAACCCTGAGCTGCGAGCCGTCTTCCACTCCAGCAGGTATCTCAACAGAAATTTTTTCAGTGTAAATTTGCGCCCCAGAGCCGCGGCAGTCCCGGCATTCCTTTTCAGGCCTTTCGCCATTCCCTGCGCAGGCAGGGCAGGTGCTGACAGAAGTAAAGCTTCCAAAGGCTCCCAGCCTGCGGCTGCTCCTGATTTGCCCAGAGCCTCCGCACTTTTGGCACCTTGCAATCTTGCTTCCTGGCTCTGCCCCGCTTCCGCCGCATCTTGCGCAGGCTCTGTTGCGCTTGAAAGAGATTTCTTTCGCAGTCCCCCGCGCGGCTTCCTCCAAGCTAATTTCCAAGTCATAGCGAAGGTCTGCTCCCCTGCCGCTCCGCCTGCCTCCGCGAAGGGGAGAGCCAAAAAAAGAGGAGAAAAACAAATCGTCAATGGCAGGGCTGCCAAATCCAAAACCAAATTCCCTGAACAAGTCCTCAAAATTTACTCCTCGGAATATGTCTTCCTGCGAATAGCGCTGGTCAAATCCTGCATGCCCAAACTGGTCATATGCTGCGCGCTTTTCATCATCCGACAGGACTGCGTAGGCCTCTGAAATCTCCTTGAATTTTTCCTCTGCATCAGGAGACTTGTTTCTGTCCGGGTGGTATTTGAGCGCAAGCTCGCGGTAGGCGTTTTTTATCTCCTCTTTCGTGGCGTTTCGCCTCACCCCAAGTATTTCATAATAATCGCGCTTTGTTGCCATTTACTCTCCTATTGTGCGGCTGTTTTCAGGCATCCTTAAACCTTTTTGTAGTCAGCATCATAGACGTTTTCGCTGCCGCTTCCTCCCTGTGGGCCTGAGCCGAAATTTGGGCCTGCATCTGTGCCTGGCCCTCCCCCCTGCCCGCCAGCCCCGCGGTATATTGATGCCCCTGCCTCTTGAAGCACCCTCTTGAGCTTGTCAGCAGCAAGCTTTATAGCAGCTATGTCGTTTTTGGAGAGCGCTTCTTTTACCTCTTTTGCAGCCTCCTGCACCTTGCTTTTGGAGTCTGCGGGCAGCTTGTCGCCAAGCTCGGCAATTGTCTTTTCCGCAGTATAAACCAGCGCCTCAGCCTCGTTTTTGAGCTCTGCTTCTTCTCGCGCCCTTTTGTCTGCCTCTGCAAACTGCTCTGCCTCGCGCATCTTGCGCTCAATTTCCTCCTTGTCCATCTTGTGCGGCGCCACTATCTTCATCTTCTGCTCCTTTCCTGTTCCAAGGTCCTTTGCTGAAACATGCAGGATGCCGTTTGCATCTATATCAAAGGTTACCTCTATTTGTGGCACTCCGCGCGGCGCAGGAGGTATCCCGATAAGCGAAAACCTCCCAAGCTCCACATTGTCGCGCGCCATCGCCCTTTCTCCCTGCAGCACATGAATCTCCACAGAGGTTTGGAAGTCTGCTGCTGTTGAGAAAATCTGGGACTTTCTGGTTGGAATGGTGGTGTTGCGCTCAATCAATTTGGTAAATACTCCTCCCAGGGTTTCAATGCCAAGGGAAAGCGGGGTGACATCCAGAAGGAGTATGTCCTTTACATCCCCTGAAATTACCCCTCCTTGTATCGCAGCTCCCATTGCTACGCACTCCATCGGGTCCACCCCCCGCTCAACCTTCCTGCCAAAAATCCCCTCTACAAAGCGCTGGACTATTGGCATGCGGGTGGGCCCGCCCACTAATATTATCTTGTCAATTTGCGACGGGGAGAGCTTTGCATCCGAGAGTGCCTGCTGGACCGGCCCGCGGCAGCGATTGACAATGGGCTCCACTATCTCTTCAAGCTTTGCCCGTGTCAGCTTGTGGACGAAGTGCTTTGGCCCGCTTTTGTCGGCTGACAAGAAAGGCAGGTTGATTTCTGACTCCAGCAAGGTAGAAAGCTCAATCTTCGCTTTTTCTGCTGCCTCGCGAAGCCTCTGCATTGCCTGCCTGTCTTCCTGCACATTGATTCCTGTTTCGCGCAGGAAAACCCCGACTAGGTAATCAACTATGGCATTGTCCATGTCAGTTCCGCCAAGCTGGGTGTCCCCTGAAGTTGCCTTTACCTCAAAAACCCCCTTTCCAAACTCCATTATTGTTACATCAAGGGTTCCGCCTCCAAGGTCAAAGACTACAATCCTCTGCTCCTTCCCGGACTTGTCCAGCCCATAGGCAAGGGCAGCCGCTGTGGGCTCATTTATTATGCGCACCACTTCCAAGCCCGCAATTGCGCCCGCATCTTTGGTTGCCTGCCGCTGGTTGTCGTCAAAGTAGGCAGGGACGGTGATTACTGCCTTTTCCACCTTTTCGCCAAGGTACATTTCAGCATCTTGCTTTATCTTCTGCAAAAGGAATGCCGAAAGCTCCTGGGGCCGGTATTCCTTCCCAAACGCCTTGTATTTGTAGTCCGTCCCCATCTTGCGCTTGAAGGCAGTAAAGGTTGCTTCTGGGTTGGTAACTGCCTGCCTTCGCGCAGGCTCGCCTACCAGCCGAGTCCCTTCCTTTGTGAATGCCACATATGAAGGGAATGCCTTGCCATACTGCGAAGCCCCCTCGGCAGACGGTATTATTACAGGTCTTCCTCCTTCAAGCACCGCTGCCGCTGAATTGCTCGTCCCCAAGTCAATGCCGATTATCTTTGCCATGCAAACCACCTCGCCTTTAATCACTAATAAATATTAACTGTTGAGAGAAAAACGCGCCCTTCCCTGCTCCCTTTGGTGAAAACCACTTCTGTGGAATTTTTGCCTTCAGGCGCGCTGTTGTTTATCCCAGTTATTGCATAGCCGCTGGATTCCAAGAACTTTCCAAATTCCACAATGCCTGCTGATGAAACCCTGAACTCATCATCGTAGGAAATGCGAAAATAGCCTTCCGACTCATGCACGAACGAAGGCGCCGGGGCGCTTTGTTGAAGGTATGAATTGAACTGCGCCACGATGTCCTCTTTCATTGCAATTGCGTCCGCCTCTAATTTGATTATCGCATATGCTGTCATCCTTCTCCCTCCTTTTCTTTTGGCTTTTCCTTCTCTTCTTTCTTGCCACTTGATACGACCACTACGGCGTGGCGCAAAACCTCCCCCTTGAAAAAATAGCCGTTCTTTATCACCTCTATTATGGTGCCTGCTGGCTTGCTTGACGGAACATGGGCGCCTGCCTCGTGCAGGAATGGGTCAAATTTTTCACCTCCTACATTCATTTTCTCCAAGCCCTCTTTTTCAAAGGCAGTTCGCAGCTTGGAAAGCACAAGCAGCACCCCCTCCTTTACAGATTTATCAGCTATTTTCTGCACCTCCTTTTCAGCCAGCTCAATTTCCTCATAAAGAGGAATGAGGCGCAACATCATCCTTGCCTCTGCATCTTTGGAGATCTGCTCGCGTTCCTTTGCCACCCTTTTTTGGTAGTTGTCAAAATCTGCTTGCAGGCGCAATAGCTTTTCTGAAAGCCCTGCCAGCCTCGCCTCAGCATCAGTTTCTTTTGCCTCCCCCGCTTTTTTTTCTGCTTCATCCTGTGGCGGCGCAGCCTCGTCGTGTTTCTCCATTTTACCACCCATTAGAGCCTGCGCCGTCGCTGGAACTCAGCCATCTGGCGCTCCATCTCTTCAAGATGCATGTCTATTTCCCGTGCCATCTCGTCCATTTCTGAAAACAGCCGTTCCATCTCCTTGCGAAACTCAATTATCATGTCTTCTGCGGAGGAAACACGGAGGATGTATTTGCCACCCGACTTCTCAACAAACCCTGCCTTTCTTAACCTTCCAAGGTGGTGCAATATTGTTATGCGGTTTATGCCTGAAATCCTTGCAAGCTCGCTGCCTCCTACTGGCCGCTGGCGCGAATAAATCATCATTGTTTTGAGGACTTGTGCCAAGGTGGCATCAACATCTCGGTCTGACATGAGCCGCATCATCCTGCAAAGCTCGGAAATCTCCCCGTCAATATCGTGATTTTGCCTGGGGGCTACAACCTCTGCCTTTTGTGCAGGGGCTGGTTTTGTGCTTGCCATATCCATCTGTCAATAATATATTAACAAAGATTTAAAAATGTTAATATCATATTGACACTTTAAGAGAGCATTTCACACAAGAGAGCTTTCACCATCCTGCATCTAAAATTTTTAGATTATGTCCTTAAGTGTAAATATGTGTAATATTTATATTTATTTGCTATATACATATAACTATGAAATTTAACACGAATGTGCAAAAAATAGGAAGCGCCCCTTACCCTGAACAGTCCCGTTCAGACCCAAAAAATGGGTTAACTTACATGTTAGATAAGCTTCTCTCTCCAACAAAAAATACAAACACACTATTTAGGCACAGAACACCGCTAACTTCTCTGCTACGCTATGATCAAACAAGCAAGTATGTCTCAGACTTACTTCTTGACTGTCGCTATGTAAAGATAGGAGGTATTACAAAAAAAACATCTGCGTTTGTTGACTATGTGCTGAGCGCATGCAACCAAGACCTATTAAATGATAAGACATTTGCACAATTCCTTAAAGGTTTGGCCAGAGTCTATTGCTCCTCTGGTGGAGAAACAGCTAAAAACAAAGAAGGCATTGCAATTGCCCTAATTGAGCATGCTAAAGCAGAGTATGAACTTTTTAATGGCTGGTTGCCAGATTCTATTATTAAAAAAAACGGCTGGACCAGAACAGTCTTTGAGCTATATGAAATTTTGCAACAAGCTCAATCTGTCTTTGGAGCAGAGGAATCCACAAGGGAATTAATAAGAACAGCAGCCAATCTGGTCTGGAACAAAAATTATCCTTCAATCCAGTCAGCCATGGATTCTATACTCTAATATAATTCAGAGAGAAGGCCCCATAATTCTTTACCATGCGCGGTTAGCTTTGATATCATTTAATTGGCAACAAAAGACAAAAGGATAAAAAGGGCAAGCGCCCTTTTATGTTGGTTTTATGAAATCCATTTTTGCTCTTTTAGCTGCCTTAATTTTGCTTTCAGGCTGCCTGGGGGTCTCGCAACAGGCATATGACAGCCTGAAAAGGCAGTGTGAAGAGGAAAAAGCTTCGCTTTCGCAAGAGATTCAGGTTGCCAACAGCAAAATGGCAGAATACTCTGAAAGGGTTTCCCAGTGCGCAAACACATTGTCGGGGCGGGAGCTTTTGCTGGCAGGCAAGGAAAAGGAGCTTGCAGAGGCAAACAGGCGGCTTGAACTCCTTGACAATGCATCTGCAAAGGCAGCCAAGGTCCTTGAGCTTCGCGCCCTGCAAGAGCAATATTTGAGCGCTTTTGGAGAAGGCGGGATACCAAGCAGCTACAAATTTTCCATGATAGAAGCGCAGCTTGCGAAAATAAATGACCCTGAGCTGGCAGAAGCATGGAGAAAAATAAAAGCCTGCTCAAAAATAATTGAGTGCGACAGCGCAAAGGCAAATTTTTCCAAGCTGTTGGGCGAAAAGACAACGCTGCGAGCGCTGGAAGTAGTAGAAATGGTTAAATAGAAAAGCTAAGATAAGCAAATCCTTTTCTGTTAGGGTGCAACAATGAGGCAGTTTAAGACAACAGAAGAAATCCCAATACCCTCAAGGCTCATAGACCAAGTAATAGGGCAGGACGAGGCAGTAAAAATTGTAAAAAAGGCAGCTGCCCAGCGGCGCAATGTCCTTATGATTGGCTCTCCTGGGACAGGAAAGTCCATGCTGGCGCAGGCAATGGCTGAAATGATGCCTGTTGCCGACTTAGAGGATGTGTTGGTATACCCAAACCCAAACGATGAAAACCGCCCGCTCATCCGCGTGGTGAAAACCTACCCTAGCGAAGAGGAAATAAAAAAGGACGCTGAATTGGCGCAGCTTTATTCTTTCTATCGCCAGATGCGCAAAAGCCTCTCTCAATTTGCCTCAAAGGCAGAAAAAAAGGAGATGGAAAAGGAGGAGATAGGGCAGGGCCGGCTGATACAGCAGGCAGTTAGGGGCAGGGAAATGGCGCAGAGCAGGGGCCCCTCCACAGGTGCGATGTTTCTTTTCGGCATCATTGCAGTAATAATATTTCTTTATGTCACCGGCTCGCTCAACAATGAGAACAAATGGTTTGTGCTTGCCACGGTGGTGGGCTTTGGCATACTCTTTTTGCTTTACCGCTTTACGGCCTCATTTGGCAGGAGAATAGGGATGTTTGAGTCAAATGAGCCAAAGCTGATAGTTGATAATTCTGGAAGGAAGACTGCCCCTTTTGTTGATGCCACCGGCTCAAAGGCAGGTGCGCTGCTTGGCGACGTGAAGCACGACCCCCTCCAATCAGGTGGAATGGGCACCCCTGCCCACCTGCGGGTTGAGGCAGGCGCAATTCACAGGGCAAACGGCGGGGTGCTGTTCATTGACGAGATTGCTTCGCTGAAGCCGAGAAGCCAACAAGAGCTGCTCACAGCCATGCAGGAAAAGAAATATTCAATAACAGGGCAAAGCGAAACCTCTTCAGGAGCAATTGTAAAGACCGAGCCTGTGCCTTGCGATTTTGTTTTGGTGGCAGCTGGCAATGCCATGGACATGCGAATGATGCACCCTGCCCTCCGAAGCAGGATACGCGGCAATGGCTACGAGGTTTATGTGCAAGACACCATGCCCGACACTCCTGAAAACGAAGACAAATACGTCCAGTTTGTGGCACAAGAAGTAAAAAAGGACAAAAAAATTCCCCATTTCACCCGTGCGGCTGTGATGGAAATCATTGACGAAGCCAGGAGAAAGGCAGGGCGAAAGAAAAGGCTTTCGCTGAACTTCCGCGAGCTTGGTGGGCTTGTCCGGGCAGCAGGCGACATTGCACGAGAAGAGGGGGCAAAATATGTTGATGCAGACCACGTAATTCGCGCGCGGGGGATTGCGCAGCCCATTGAGCAGCAAATGAGCCGAAGGTTTGTTGAAAGCCGCAAGGACTACCAGGTGTTTGTCTCAGAAGGCAGCCGCGTTGGAAAGGTGAACGGGCTTGCTGTCTTGGGCGACTCTTCCTCTGGCTTAATCCTTCCGATAGTTGCAGAGGTCACTCCGGCTTCCTCAAGGGCTGAAGGCAAGTTAATTGCCACAGGAAAGCTAGGCACAATTGCAAAAGAGGCAGTTGAGAATGTTTCGGCGATCATAAAGAAGCACATTGGGAAGGACGTGGCAAGCTATGACATGCATGTCCAATTCTTGCAGACTTATGAAGGGGTGGAAGGCGATTCTGCCTCAATTTCAATCGCAGTTGCCATAATTTCCGCCATGGAGAACATCCCTGTGCGGCAGGATGTTGCCATGACTGGCTCGCTTTCAGTCAGGGGCGAGGTGCTTCCTGTGGGAGGGGTGACTGGCAAGACCGAGGCAGCAATAGAGGCAGGCATAGGCGAGATAATTGTCCCAAAGGCAAATTTGGAAGACATCTACCTCACAGGCGCCCTAAAAAAGAGGATAAAGATAGTTCCCGTTGAAAATTTTGTGGATGTCCTCAAAGTTTCGCTGGTAGAGGGAGAAAAGAAGAAGAAACTTATCAAAAAGATGAGTGCGCTTCTTAAAGTCAGCAAGAAATGAGCTATTTCTTTCTTAAAAAGTGATGTTTCATTGCATCGGATAGAACGAAGGCAATTGTGGATATGAGGAACGCCCCTGCTGCCGACATGCCTGCAAAGAAGAGGACAGCAAAATGGAAGGCAAACCAAGAGGACGGGTAAACCGCAGCGATGGCAACCAGGACAGAAACCACAAATGAAATAAAGGAAAGGACGACGTGCGTAAGGTTGCCTTTTGCCCTGAGTATGAACGAGTTGGCGATGAGCGCAATCCCCACCCCTATTAAAACACCTGCAAAGATTGAGAAAAAGAAAGAGGTAAAGCCGAAGGATATCAAGTCAACTATGTCGCTTTGTTCATAGGATGGAGGCCTGTTGAAAAAGCATGCGCCTGCACCGATGAGAATAAGCGCAATGCCTGCCATGAGAAGCGCCATCTTAAAATCAGGTATTTTCTCAGCCATAGCATACCTAAATCCAGCAATATTAATAATCCAAATCCCAAAATGCACAAGAAAGAACGCAAAAGACAGGTGAAAGTAAGTGTTGGCACTGGATGGAGAGGCTGGGTTGGCAGCTGCGTTCCTTGCAGGGATATTGTCATTTTTCTCGCCTTGCGTTTTTCCTCTCCTGCCCGCATTTTTTGCTTACTTAAGCGGCGGAATGGAAAAAATTGGAAAAAGGCAGGCAGGCGTCCTAAAACATATTCTCTTCTTTGTGGCTGGGTTTTCGCTGTCCTTTGCAGCTTTCGGAGCAGTTATGGGCAGCCTATTTGGTGGGGTAGGCGGAGAGCTTGCAGCTTGGCTGCCCCGCTTGGGCGGGATAGTGATAATCCTCTTTGCTCTCCACCTTATGGGAATATTGAAAATTCCTTTTTTGCTTGCAGGCAGGAGCAGTGGGCTTATGAGAGGGGCGCAGGCACGCCTGCGAGGTTCTTTTGCCTTCTCCTTCCTTGTAGGGGCGAGCCTTGCAGTGAGCTGGACTCCCTGCGCTGGGCCAGTGCTCGGCTCAATATTTTTGATGGCAGTGGCTAACCCCCAAGGCTCTTTTTGGTATTTCCTGTTTTATTCAATCGGCTTGAGTTTGCCGTTTATAGCCGCCGGAGCATTTGTTTCAAGGACTGAGTGGCTGGTAAGGAAGGCACAGCCTTATCTTCACTATTTTAATTATGCCGCAGGGATGTTAATGTTCCTAGTAGGGCTAATGGCCATAAGCGGAACTCTTTGAGGGTCAGTAATGGCGTTCATAAGTTCGGAAGGCAAAAACGCAGAGACTGAAAGCCTTAGTGCCGAGCAGCGCAAGGGCTCAATGAAATTTTCAATTTTTGAATCTATTTTTTACTCTGTCATGAGCGCAGCAGGAGACGTTTTTGTGCCAGCTGCATTGGTCTTTCTCGGAGCAAGCAGCTTTTACATAGGCCTGCTTGCCGCCCTTCCTCAGCTTTTAGGGGCGTTTGCCCAGTCGCTCGCCCTCAATGCAATCCGAATTGTAAAAAGCAGGAGAACCCTTGTTTTTTTAGTCTCTCTCCTCCATTCGCTAAGCTGGATTTTTGTAATCGCAGTGTTGCTTTGGCCGACTGAACTTTCCATTCCTCTTATAATACTGTTTTTTTCTTTGGGGGCAGCTGCAAGCGCGCTTGGAAGCCCTGCGTGGAGCAGCTGGATTTCAGACATCGTGCCTGAAAATGAGCGGGCAGATTTTTTTGCAAGGAGAAACCGCATAATGCAGCTAACCTTGTTTTCAGCCACTTTTATAATCGGGCTTGTTCTCCGCGAGCTCCAGCTGCGCTATGAAGCAGCCTTTGCCTTCTCAGCAATCTTTGCAGTGGCTTTTTTGGCAAGGCTTGCAAGCGCGGCAATGCACCTGCGAGTATCCGACATTAAATACGAGCCGCAGCTAATGAAAGAAATAAGGCTCAAGCACCTTTTTCTCCTTCCAGCATACAGGAACGAGCTGTGGTTTCTGGCTTTCATCGCCCTGATGAACTTTACCGTGCAGTTTGCTTCGCCTTTTTTCACTCCCTACATGCTCTCTGAGCTTGGCTATGATGCTGGCATGCTCGGGCTAATGACCGCAGTAGCCGTTTTTACCAAGGTAGCGGCTTATCCCTACTGGGGAAAGATGATTGATAGATTCGGAAACCGGACAGTGCTTGTCGCCACTTCACTTCTTGCCCCATTTGTCCCCCTGCTTTGGCTTCTTTCAAAAGATACGGCAATGATTGGGCTCTTCCAGGTATTTTCAGGCTTTGTCTGGTCCGGCTATGACCTTGCCTCGTTTAACTATGCCCTTGCGCTTGTAGGAAGGGAGCTTCGGCCCTCCTTCATTGCAAAATATAACCAATTCAACGGAATATTCTATGCAGCAGGCTCAATTGCCGGGGGGCTGTTTCTCACAAATTTTGGAGGGCTTTCATTATTCGGGTTTAGCGGCATCCTTCTAGTCTTTCTCATTTCAGGGTTCATGCGCTTGGCAACTGCCCTTATCTTTACCAAAAAACTTGCCTCAACAAGCGAAATTGAGAACACCACTGGCCAGCGCGCCATGATTTTCAACCTCGTAGCAGTCTACCCAATGCGCGGCGCAGTGCACGAGGTCTTGAATGGCTGGAATTTTACAAGGAAGGCTGTGGAAAACCATGCCTTGCTTGGCAAGGTGCTCATCAAAGAAGGCATAAAAACAACAGGAGAGCTTCTGGAGAGCGGGAAAAGGAAGATTGCAGGGCGAATTGGGCGCAAGAAAAGGCTTTAAGAAACAAGCCATTTTATTTTTTTCCAAGGTCTAAAAAAGCATGCAAGAGATTGAAGCCAAGTGGCAAAAAAGATGGGAGGAGGCAGCAATTTTCAGCCCAGCAGCCACGCAAGGAGAAAAGTTTTTCATCACCGCTGCCTTTCCTTACCCCAATTCTCCCCAGCATATAGGGCACGGGAGGACATACACCACTACTGACATTTACGCCCGCTACCAGCGGATGAAAGGGAAAAACGTCCTTTTTCCAATGGCCTTTCATGTAACCGGCACGCCCGTGCTTGCAATGGCCAAGCGGCTTGCAGAGGGAGACTTGGAGATACTGGGCATATTTGAAAAGGTATACCGCATTCCCCCGCATACGGCGAAATCGCTGACCGACCCATCTGAGCTTGTCGCTTACTTTTCGCGGGAGATAGAGCAAGGCATGAAAGAGATGGGCTATTCAATTGACTGGAGCAGGAAATTTTACTCATTTGATGCCCAGTTCAGCAAGTTCATCCACTGGCAGTTTGCAAAGCTCAAAGAAAAGGGCTACATAGTAAAAGGGGAGCACCCTGTCCCATGGTGCCCGGTTGCCCAGATGGCGGTAGGCGCACATGACACCCAAGGGGACATTGACCCGCACATTGAGGAAGTCACTGCCATCTTATTTCCATTTGAGGAAGGGTTTCTTGCCTGCGCCACATATCGGCCCGAGACCATTTACGGAGTTACAAATATCTGGCTCAACCCCTCTGCCACATATGTCCTTGCAAGCGATGGAAAAAGAAAACTTTATCTTTCAAAAGAAGCGGCTGGCTCGCTCTCTATGCAAATGCCCCTCTCATTTGAGAAGGAGCTGCCTGCAAGCGAGCTGATTGGAAAGAGCGCAAGAAACCCGCTCACCGGTGCAGAGGTGCAAGTGTTTCCTGCAAATTTTGTTGACCCGAGGACCGGGACTGGGGTTGTCATGTCTGTCCCTGCCCATGCGCCATATGATTTTCTTGCCCTTCGCGATGGGGGCCTGCTTGAAAAGGTGCAGCTGGTGCAGGTGCTTTCTCTTGAAGGCTTCGGGAAATTTCCCGCAAAGGAGATAGTGGAGCGGATGGGAGTGCGAAGCCAATCCGACCCGAAGGCAGAGGAAGCCACAAGCGAAATATACCGCAAAGAAGCGCACACCGGGATAATGGTTGTGGGTGAATTTGCTGGAATGAAAGGGATAGAGGCAAAGGAGAAGGTCAAGGA
>JAOAKE010000023.1 GCA_026413805.1 Microcaldota archaeon
CTACCCTGGGTACTGAGAGGGGCACGAAGATTACCTCTATTGGAACCAACGAGGCAACCCTCAAGGTGGCAAAGAAGATTGGCATGCCGACCTTCCAGTTTGCCTATGCGGACACCTCAATCTCAACTGGCGCTGAGACCTACACCCTTGGCGTGGGAGAGAGCAAGGTGTTTGGAGGCGTGACTGTCAAGGTAAAGGCAATTGATGCAACTGCTGGAAGCTGCTCTGTGGTTGGGCCAGGCGGCACACCTGCCTGCACTGTGGACACCACTGGACTGACAGCAGTCATCAGGCCAAACAACGCCCCCTCTGTTGAAGTTAGCGAGCCGTTCAAGCTGCAATCCAAGCTGGTCTACAAAGACACAGATGGAGTGTCAGCAGGAGTGGCAATCTTGGTAGGAGGACCTGAGGTCAACACCCTTACTAAGGAGGCTCTCCAGGCTACGCCAATCAACTTCAACGTGGACACTGTGGTGGTGAAGGAAATCGGCAACAGCAAGATTGTAGTTGCTGGAAAGACTGCTGAGGACACCCTCACTGCTGCAGACCAGTTCATTGCTGGCATCAGGAGGCAGTAAGGACGCCAAATGGGGCGCGCTGCCAAGCGCGCTCCAACCCCCTTTTTTTCTTTTTATAAAGGCGGGGGAAACCCCGCTTTTTGCTTCTTTTTGTGCGCGGCGCTTTCAAGAATAGTTATATAAATAGTGGCAGGCAGAAACAATAGGCTGCCCAAGAAGGCGACCTTTGGGTTTGCCAAGGCGGGGGATTGCTATGTCTTTCTTGAAGCACGCAGTTGCATTTGCCATTATGGTTTCTGTTTGCTTTGGGGCTTTTTCAATCCAGCCCTACCTTTACAGCGGGGAAAAGGAGTCAGATGCCTCTTATGTCAGCTTTCAGACAGCCAACAACACCACCCTGAAGGTGGTAAAAATAAAGGGAGAGGCAGCGATGCTTCTTTTGGAGGACCAGCTGGTTTTGGAAAAGGAAAGAATCAGTGCTCTTTTGTCAGAGTATTACAAGGCAAAGTTCTACCCGACACAAGAAGAGCTTGACGAGATTAAAAACTATGCCGACTTGTTCAACAAGAGCAGGAATTACCCCACAAAATACGGGCCTGCTGAAAAGGTCTGCTATGGGGCAGGGACTTTCCTTGCCTATAAGCCGTGCAGCGACTATAACTCCTGCTTTTTGACTGCTTCCATGGTTTGCAGCGTAACCCAGGCAAGCGGCTGCGCCCCAGATTTGCTCGCCCCACATATTTATGAATACAAAAAAGCGATAGACAAGCTGAACGAGGGATATTCTAAATTTTCAAGCGCATATTCAGGCCTGTCGTCATCCTCGCCAAGCCTCAAGCAGCTGCTGGAAGAAATGGAAGCTGGCTTTGACATGATGAAGGCAGGGGCTGATGAGGTCTCAAAAAGCAAGCTGAGGTTCCCAGACGATGTTTCAACCTGCCCTGATTGCATAGGGGTTTGCCCTGACCCCAAGTTTGACTATAATTCCATAAATAGCGCAAAGGAGAAAATAGCCAAGCTAAAGGAAAAAAGCGCCACTTACTTGAACTTGGAAAAAGACGCTGAAAAAATTGCCATTTCCACCTCAGAGCGGGTAAAATACAAAGAAGGCGAGGAAAAGGCAGTGATGTTCAGGCCGAGCTACCAGGGGGCGCTTGAAAGGTTTGAGGGGCTGAAGGCAAAGGCAATTGAGGCAAAGGCATTAGTTTCAGATGCGGACTTTGTTTCTGCTGCTGATTCCTTCCTGTCCAAAGAAGAGCTGCTGCAGCAGAAATTTGAAAAGAGGGACTTTGAAGGCTTTGAATCCCTGCTCTCCTCCTATGAGACTGCCGGCAGGACGCTTTCAGCAATGATTGAGGATGCAACTGAGCCTTACCAAAAAGCAATTGAGGCGCAGGATGAATGCGTTGACCAGATCATTCGGGCGCAGTGGAACGTCAATAGGCTGTCAAAATCTTCTGTGGATGCCTATGCCAGCTTGGTAGAAAGGCAGGAGGAGATAGACTCCAAATTCAACCCTCCGATGACTGCACAGCAATATGGCGAGCTTGCCAAATCATACCAGCAGCTTGGGATGGACGCCAAGGCATTTTCAGAGGCTGCAAAAAACAACCTTGAAGGCTCGGTATTCTTGCTTGGGAATGCCATAAGCCGAACCTCAGTAGATGGCGCAATGGCACTGGCATCCTCAATAGTGCCCATTTCGTTCAAGACGAGGCAGAGCGTTGCAAAGTATGTGCCTCCCTTGGTGCTTCTTGGGATAGACACCGCAATAATTGCGATTGGGCTTTTGGGGTTTGTGGCTGCATTTTATTACTTCCATGGGTTTTTCAAAAACAAGCTGCTCATTTCGGGCTGGGTTCTCTCAATGCTGTTTTTTGTCCTGCTGGTGCTTGCAGGCTCAGCGGCTTTTTACGTGGTTGCGCTTTCAAGCGAGAGGCACTCTAACTTTGGAGACTTCATAACTTATGTTGACGCTTCAGGCGAGGCTGCCTTGATTGTGGAGTATGGCGATGCACCTCCAAGCGCAAGGGAGGCTATGGGTGAGTGCGCAGACCAGGTTGCCGAGCAGCTTTCCTCCAAAGGCAAGAGGGTTAGCAGCTACTATATTGACGGAGAGGGGTGCGAGGCAATAGTGCCTGTGCCGGCTGCCAATAACTCAACCAACAAGACATACCAGCGGATAAGCGGAAAGAGCGCTGCCGAGTGCCTCAATTCCATCCCAGACATCCCGATTTTTGACTTGCAGTATTCGGAAAGCGGCGAGCCTCCTGTATTTACAACTGTCGTCACAAAACAGGCAATAATCAAAGGCAACGCTGAATACTATGGAAAGAAACCCATGTGCGACCCTGCAAATGTACTTGGATGAGGGAAATTAATGGCGCTTTCAGAAAAGCAAAAGCAGGCATTGTTTGCCATCCTTGCAATGGCAGCCCTTGGTGCAGCTGCCTTTGTTTTTTTCTTTGCCCAAGAGCCTGATTTTCCTTCAGACGGAAGTGAATTTTACCACAGGCTTGCAAGCTCAGGCAGGGTTGGGTTCCTCTATGACGTGCGCGGGGCTGACGAGCGGCAAATCCAGGGAATTTACCAGTGCGGGGTGGACATAATCTCTCGTGGGAGGGTGGCAGGGAAGGTAGTGGAAAACATTGCCTGTGACGAAGGCGGCTGCCTATTTGCCTCAAGCGAAGGGGGGAACAGGACCAGCATCATGACCTTTGAACAGGCAATCCGCCGCTTCTCTGATGCTCCCTACATACTCATTAAAGGAGGCGAAAGGCCCTCATACCAATTTTTCAAAAGGCACATGGAGATATATATCGGGAAGGGAGAGTGGAACGGCAGCTGCGACATTTCAGCAAAGGAGGGCTGACGCGCAACTATTTTAATCCCGCCATCCCAATTTTACGCCATGGATATTGAGGCAAAGATGGCCCTTGTGCGAAAAAAGCCCATCTGCGAGATAATAACCGAGAGGGAGCTGCGCGAGCTTTTTGAAACTGCCAGCCGCCCAAAGCACTACATTGGGTTTGAGATATCTGGCAGGGTGCACCTTGGCTCAGGGCTGCTGACTGCCCTCATGCTCAAAGACTTCTTGAAGGCCGGGATAAGGCCTGCCATCTTCTTGGCAGATTACCACGCATGGATAAATGGAAAGCTCGGGGGAGACCTGGAAAGGATTCAAAAAGTGGCGAGGGAATATTTCAAGCCTGCCTTTGTTTCACTTGGGCTGGAGGAAGGAAAGGTAGAGTATATCCTTGCCTCAGAATTTTACCGCAAGGTTGGGCAGGATTACTGGAAGGAAGTGCTCAGGATATCCAAGGAAACCACCATTGCAAGGATGCTTCGCTGCACTACAATAATGGGGCGGACGCAGAAGGAAGCCTTGGACTGCGCCTCTATCCTTTATCCTGCAATGCAGTGCGCCGACATATTTGCCCTTGAAGTAGACATTGCCCATGCCGGAATGGACCAGCGCAAGGTCCATATGCTGTGCCGAGAGGTGGCTGAAAGGCAGAAGAAAAAGAAGCCCGTTGCAGCCCATCATCGGCTTTTAATGGGGCTTCAGGGGCCGCAAAAAATGGGGTTTGAGGAAAATGAAAAGGAAGACGTTGAGGTTTCTTCAAAAATGAGCAAAAGCAAGCCAGACTCATGCATATTCATTGACGACTCAGAAGAGGAAATAATGGCAAAGGTGCGCAAGGCATACTGCCCTGAAAAAGAAGCTGCAAACAACCCTGTTTTGGAAATGTGCGAGATGTTCCTGCTGCGGGAAGAGGGCTCTTCGCTTAAAATTGAGAGGCCCTCTAAATTCGGCGGGGATGTTGAGTTTTTCTCTTACAGCGAGCTTGAAAGGGCATATTCTTCAGGGAAGCTGCACCCTTCTGACTTGAAGGCGGCTGTTGCAAAGGGGATTGCAGCCATGCTTGAGCCTGCAAGAAAATTCTTCAAAGGAAGGGCAAAAATAGAGATTTAGGTCATGATATCCCGAGGTCCTCAACGCATGGAGCGATAAGCTCGCCTGAAACCGACCTTATTGTGCCATGGCCTTCAAAAAGAGTGGCATAGTGGACGGTAAGCTTTTGAATTTGGAGCGTCTTTTGCCTCTCGCCTTCTACCTTGCAAGCCGTATATGGATAGCCTGCCTGGTAGAAGATGGATATCCCTATTGTTATCCTATCCCCAGGCTGCAAGATGTTGTCATGTTCATAATAATCATATCCGCGCCCATGCGGAGGGGCCAGGTAGACTCCATAGCTGCCCATTGCCTTTGTGGTCGTGAAAACGGTGTTTGTGTCGCCTGTAGCCTCGCCATAACTTTGAAAGACCAATGCTGACTGCGTCAGCCCTCCTGGGCTTATAGAAAGAATTTCAATTGGCTGGCCTCCCTTATTTTCAAAGGTAAGGACGAGGGTGTCAGTGTCAAAAAAAATCTCTGGAAAGTCGCCTGCTGCTGCATGCACTATTGCAAGCGGCTGCTGGGACTGCCAGAAAACTTGGTTTTGCTGAAGCCTTGCCTCTTCAGTAAGCGATGGGAAGAAGGCAAGCAAGGCAAGGACTATCAGGCCGACTATCATGACTGCTGCCAAAAGAATTAGATATTCTGTAGCCCCCTGCCCTGCAAGAAACCGTGGCACAACTTCTTTGAGGAAGCTAATTTTAAATCAGTTGGCAGAAAATATCCCTTGTATGAAAAAAATGCGGGCTTTTGCCTTTGCAGCATTCTTCCTATTGGCAGCCATGCCGATGGCCTTGAACCCTGCCTGCCCGCATGCAATCCGCACAATAAATGTTGCAGCAGTCATAGGGGAAAGCGAAGGCGAAATCTTCCAGCTGGAAGTGGAAACCCGCCCAGGGACTGGGCAGATATATGCCTCAATCAACCCAAAGATTGGGATTGCCACCCAAGAATCAGAGGAGGCAGGCGCCGACTATGCTTTTTCTACGGCAGGAATCAGAAGGAGTGATTGCGATGTCTTTTACCGATTCCATGGAGATTTTGGGACCAACTCTATTGACGGGCCTTCTGCTGGGGCAGCAGCAGCAATTGCAACCAAGGCCGCCCTTACTGGCAAGAGCATAAGGCAGGACATAGTGATTACTGGCTCCCTTTCCAAAGATGGGATGGTTGGCGAGGTCGGAGGGGTGATTGAAAAGGCAGTGGCGGCATATGGGGCTGGTGCAAAATACATACTTGTCCCAAAAGTAAAGGTCCATGAGGCAATGCTGCTTTCCTCAATTTCAAAAGAAGGGGAGTTTTCAGCCATAGAGGTGGCGAATGTCTCAGAGGCTGAGAGGATTATGTTCTCTTCCCAGTCAGAGGCTTTCTCATGGCAGTTTGTGCCAGAGTCCAAGCCCCTGCCTGAAAACCTCACCCAGCTGGCCTTGGACAAGGACACCGCCCGCTTCTACCTTGTTGCAAAGAGGGTAGTGGATAGGCTGGAGAAAAAAGTCGCAGGAGTCCTTGGCGATTGGGAAGAAAAAAACAAAAAGGAGCATGCGTTTAGAAAATACTTTGAAAATGAGATACAAAAATACCGCCAACTTGTTGCAAAGGGATACTTATACACTGCTGCAAATTCTGCCTTTTTGCTTTCAATCGATGCGGAATACCTAAAGATTGCTGACTCAAAAATAGACGTTGACCAAGGCATCAGCAAGGCAAAAGATTGCCTCTCTTCGCTTGAGGCAGCGCCCAAGACTTATGAGAATTTCCACTGGGCAGCTGCTTCTGACCTGCGGTCCATTTGGGCTGAAAAAAAGCTCAATGAAACTGTCAAGGAGAGGGAAGACCAAGAGGGATACACTACCTTGAGAAACTTGCTTTTTGCAAATAGCTGGTGCGAGATTTCAGGTGAGCTTGCAGAGAATGCAAATGAGATAGGGGGAAAGGGCGCAAATGAATCTGCCCTTTCAGGGCTGGCAGAGGAAAAGCTTGCGCAAGCAAACAAGACAATATCTGAGTCCAAGATAATTGATTATGATGCCCTTTGGCATTACGAGGCTGGGTTGGAGGCGAGAAAGCGCGGGCTGTTCGGGGCTGCCATTTACGATGCAGTATATGCAAGGACGATGCAGGAGATAACAGATAAAGGGGTAAAGGAGGAGAAAATAGGGGAGCTTCTTTCTTCCCAGCGGTCCTCGCTTTGGGGAAAAATATACTACAGCCAAGGCGCATACCTTTATGCTGACTCCAAGAAAGGCGGGGCAGGCCTCCCTGATGCCTACCGGCTTCTTAAATACTCGCAGGAGCTGGACAGGGCTTCGCTTGAGATTGACAGCATGCTTTTAAGCACAGAAAAGAAAGAGAAGCCTGGCAGCAGCAATGCAGCGCCAATCCAAACTGATGAAGCCAGCGAATTTGACTGGGCAAAGCTTCTGCTGGTGTGCTTGCTTGCAGTTGGAATTGCAATTTGGTGGAAGGGCTCTTTTGGGAAGAAGGCAAAAAAGCGAGCTGGTTAAGATGGAAGCGCTTGAAAAACGTGCGAAGAAACTCGCGGAAGAATACCCTGGGGTAAGGAAGGTTGCCCTTTCCTTTTCAGGAGGGCTTGAGTCTGCAGTTGTTGGAAGCATTTTGCAGGAATGCGGGTTTGAAGTCTGCCCTGTTGTAGTTGATTTGGGGCAAAAATCAGACTTCTCTCGCATAAGGAAAAATGCAACTGAGATGTTTGGAAGCTGCGAGCACGTGGATGCAAAGGAGTATTTTATTGAAAATATAAAGAGGGGAATAAAGGCAAATTACGGGCTGCGAGGCAACATGAATGCTGGCGGGCTTTCACGCCCGGCAATTGCGCGGGCGCTTGTTGAGGCTGCAAGGAGGCTTTCCTGCCAGGCGATTGCACACGGCTCTTCCGGGGCAGGAAATGACCATTTGACTATGGAAAACTCCCTAAGGGTGCTTGGGCCTGAAATGAGGATAATCGCCCCTGTGCGGGACCTGGACATAAGGCGTGACGAGGCCTTGGAATTTGCAAAAAGGCGAAGGCTGAAGACAAATTTGCAGCGTGCCTCAAAATATTCAGCAGATGAAAACTTGTGGGTTCGCACAATAAGGCAGGGCGAGGCGCTTGACCCGACCCAGCCGGTTGAAGAAGAGGCGTATAAATGGACTGTTTCTGCAAAAGATGCGCCTGCCAAGCCATCAAGAGTGGAAGTGGAGTTTGAAGATGGGGTGCCGTCCAAGGCAGAAATAGACGGGAAAAGGTTCTTCAAAATGCAGGAAATTATCCTGAAGCTAAATGAAGCTGGAGGCAGGCACGGGGTGGGAAGGCTTGACTCCCTTGACGACAAAGTGGTTGGGCTGAAGGCACGGGAAGTTTATGAGTGCCCTGCTGCACAGGTCCTGCTTGCTGCCCACCGTCAGCTTGAGCAGATAACCCTGACTACAAAGGAGCTTGATGTAAAAGAATATGTGGAGCTTGTCTGGGGGCGCATTGTTCATGATGGGGGCTGGTATAGCAGGCTCCGACGCTCCCTTGATGCATTCATAGACCATACGCAGCGATATGTAGAAGGAAGCGTTGCCATTTCCCTTTACAGAGGAAACATAATTGTAGATGGAAGGAAAAGCAAGAGGGCTTTATACGATGTGCGCCTCTCCTCCCAGGACTCAAGGGGGATTTTTTCCCAGAAGGAAGCCCGCCAGTTTGCAAAGCTTTATGGCCTGCAGGACATAATCGCCTACTTGATGGAAAGCGAATAGGGATTTGGCAAAGAAATTTAAAATGTTGCAAATACGGACAATAGCAAAACTTTCCTTAGGGGTAATCATATGGCAAGCTATCTGAAAAAAAAGGAGGGAAACGGCATGGTGGGAAAAGCGCCTGAAAAAGAACAGCCAGCGCAGATTAAAAAAGAGCTTTTAAACGATAGGCGGGCTGCTATAGAAGAAGCAATGCGCAAGCTCATAGAAGGGAACGGGCGTTTTGTTGATGGAAAGCATAGCAATTACGACATAAGAAAGAGAAGGGAAGAGCTGGTCAGCGGGCAGAAGCCATTTGCCATGGTTGTAGACTGCGCTGACTCGCGAACCTCGCCTGAGATTGTTTTTGATGCCGGGTTGGGAGACTTGTTCGTAGTGCGAAAGGCTGGGAATTTTGTTGAGCCGGGAGACCTTGGCACGCTTGAATATGGCGCAGCGCACCTTAAATGCCCTGTTCTTGTGGTTATGGGCCACCAGTCATGCGGGGCGATAAATGCAGCCTGCAAGTCTGACAGTGCAGAAGGGAACATAAGCTTCGTCGTCAAGCCCCTTCAGGAGGCAGTAAATGCTGCAAACCGAAACCCCGATGCCGCCTCCCGTGAGAACGTTAAGGTAGTAATCAAGCAAATAAGGGAAAAAAGCCCTCTTATTTCAAGGCTTGAAAAGGAAGGCGCGCTCAAGGTAGTCGGCGCCTACTATTCGCTTGAGAGTGGAAAAGTGGAGTTCTTTAATGCCTGACTTCTCTTTTCCTTTGATTTTGCCTTTAGGCATATTTGCTTCTTTTGCTTTTTTTGCAATGAAGCACTGGCCCGTTGCATGATGCGATGTATTAAAAATGAGGTTTGGATGTTTAGTTATTTGAGGAGAAGGCGATGGCTGAACACTCAAAGGAAAGATATGAACTAAAAAAGCAGCTTGCCTACTTGCGTGGGCTTTCAGGCAGCGGGACCGAGCTTATCTCAGTCTACATCCCTGCAGGCCAGCCCATACATGAAACTGCAAACAAGCTGAGGGAAGAGGCAGGGCAGGCCTCAAACATAAAAAGCAAAAGCACGCGCAAGAATGTGGGCGATGCCCTTGAAAAGATAATTCACCACCTGAAAGCGTATGGGAATACTGCGCCGCCAAGCGGGCTGGCGATTTTCTGCGGAAATGTATCGGACAACCCGGCAAAGGTGGATATTGAGCTTTTTGCAATCCAGCCTCCTGAGCCAATAAACGTCTCAATTTACCGATGCGATTCGAGGTTTTTTCTTGAGCCGCTTGAAAGGATGCTTGAAACTTCTGACAGCTACGGCATTGTAGTGATGGACGGGCGCGAATGCACCATTGCAGAGCTTCGCGGAACCACCACCAGGATTCTTCACAGGCTGAATTCCACTGCGCATGCAAAGATAAGGAAAGGCGGGCAGTCTGCAAGGCGCTATGAGCGGCTGATTGAGGAGTCAATTGAGCTTTACTACAAGAGGGTTGGAGAAGCGATGGACCGATATTTTGTAAATACGGTGAAGGGAGTGATAATCGGCGGGCCTGGGCCTACAAAAGAGAATTTTGTCAAGATGGCGCCATTTAATTACCAGATAAAAATACTTGGGGTGGTGGATACCGGCTATACTGATGAATATGGGGTCCGCGAGGTGGTTGCCAAAAGCTCGGAAATAATATCCGAGCAGGAAGCTGTAAAGGAGAGGGCGCTGGTTGAAAGGTTCATAAAAGAAGTGGTCTCTGGGGGCTTGGCAACTTATGGGGAGAGTGAAGTTAGGCGGGCCCTTGAAACGAAACAGGCCTCGCAGCTTCTTATTTCAGAGGGGCTGACCTACAAGCGAGTGAAGCTAAAGGACACTGCCACAGGGGAAGAGAGGTATATAACCTGCAAGAGCCCACAAGAGCTGGAAAGCAGGATAAATGGCGTTGGTGGAAGCGTGCAGATTGAGGAAGAAAAAGCGCTTATAGACGATTTGATTGAGCTTGCAGAAGCAAATGGGATTGATGTTGAAGTGGTTTCAGCAAATACTGTTGAGGGCGCGCAGTTTTTGGGCTCTTTTTACGGAATCGGGGCGTTTTTAAGATACAAGTAGGAAGTAGGCGGCATTTTTGGGAAAGCCTATCTTTTGCCAAGGGAATAAGGAGCGCTTATCCCTGTGAAAATGGCTATTGCTTCTATTTTTCCCTCAAAGCCCTCCTGTATTCTTGCGCCATATATGACATTTGCCTCGGGGTCTATTTTTTCTGTCAGAAGCTCTCCAGCCCGAGTCGCATCGCCTAAGGTAAGGTCGCTTCCGCCAGTTATGTGAATGAGGGCGCTTCTTGCCCCTTCCACATCTATATCCAGAAGGCGGTTTTTCAGGGTGTTTTCTGCCAAGTCCTCCACTCTGCCAACCCCTGATGCCTGCCCAACAGCAATCATAGAGATGCCGCCGTTCTCCATGACAGACTTTATGTCCATGTAGTCAAGGTTGAGAAGCGAGGGCTCAAGGATGGTTTTTGTAATTCCACTCACTGCCTTTGCCACTAGCTCATCAAGTATCTCAAATGCCTGCTCAATCGGGACATTAGGGGCATATTCAGCAAGGCGGTTGTTGTCAATTAAAACAACTGTGTCTGCCTCTTTTTTCAGCCGCTCAATCCCTGCCTTTGCCTTTGCAAGCCGGGCGCGCTCCATGGCAAATGGATAGGTTGCAAATGCCACGACAATTGCCCCGCTTTCTTTTGCAAGCTGGGCAACAACAGGCGCAGCGCCAGTGCCAGTGCCTCCTCCCAAGCCGCAGGTTATAAAAACAAGGTCTTTGTCCGAGAGTGCATTTTTTATGGCTCGCTTGGAAGCAAGGGCAGCCTTTTCAGCGACATCTGGAAAGCCGCCTGCCCCAAGCCCTTTTGTTATGCTTGCGCCAACCAGAATTTTCTTTGCAGGCTCTGAAACTAAGTTTAGGTGCTTTCGGTCGGTATTGAGCGCAAAAAGCTCGGCCTTTGAAACCCCGAGCCGCAAGAGGCGATTTATAGTATTGCACCCTGCCCCCCCTACTCCGCACACTGCGACAGAAGGCTTGCCTTCTTCGTCCAACTTCCCACCAAGCTACAAATGGAAGTTAAGTTATTTAAACAGCTTTCGCAAAAAAAATACTTGGCAGGATAGGACGGGAGAGTAGGGGCCTCCCAAACCGCAAATCCTCTAAAGGCGGGTCCGAATGTCCGGCGAAGTTTCAGGAGAAGTTGCAAGGCTCGGGCTTTAAGCGTCGACGCCTTGCCTTGCCGGACGGCTCATTGTGCCAACCGGGTCAGGCCGGAAGGAGCAGCCCTAAGCATCTTTGCGCCGTGCTGGGAAGATACAAGGCTGAGCAGCGGTCCGAACTACCTTGCAGTTTTTTCTGAGGCTCTCCGGAAATCCTGCCACAGCAAGGCGCGGAACATAAGGCTACGCAAGGCTTCTTCAAAGCGCGCCAAGCGCAACGGCAGCATAGTAAAACACCACCCCTATCGCCAGAAGGAAAGGCACCACTATCAGCAGCACTGCCCTGAAGGCAGAAAGTTGGTGGAGTGTCTTGAGGAGCACATGGTAGTTGTAGATGTTATACAGCGATATGAGGATAGGCACAAGGGCGAAAATGGAGCCTATCAGGTGAAGGTCTGCTCCAGAAAAGTCGCCTTGCCACCCAACGCCTTGGCATTGCCTGCAAGAAGAAAAGCCGCAGTGAAAGCCAGCCATGCGAGCCAGCCAGTGAGCACCAAATGCCCTGCTATTGCTTTTCAGCAAGCTTCATTCTCTTGCCTGTCCAATTGGGATGGCGTTCGCTACTGCCATGACCAACCTCTCTATTTGAAAAATAGGCCTTCGTTTTTCGGTTGCGCAACAGCTTTTGCCTTTCCATTAGCCACAAAACCACCCAGAACAGCAGCCTTTAAGCGCCGTGAACCGAAGGCATGCTGCGAATTCATTTGTTGAATCTTTCGCTATAACACTTCCCGCAGTAGCTGTGCATGAAGCCCGCCTTGTCTATCTGCTGCTTTTGGGTGGCGCGCGTGAGCTCTGCGCCGCACACTTCGCATGAGAGGTAATTGTTGTACATGAATGCACCTCTGAAAGAACTTGTCTTTGCATTATTCTTCTGCAAAGAAATAAAAGCCTGTATTGGCCCTAAAAATGCGCGCTGGGGTCGCATAGCCCGGTCAGTGCGGCAGGTTGCTAACCTGTTGGGGAGAAATCCCCTCGGGAGTTCAATGACGAAAGTAGTTGAATAAATCTCCCCCCCGGCGCCTTTCCCAAAAGGCTTAAAAATGATTGATGAGAATGGCAAAACAAGGAGGAATGATAATATGAAAAGGATGTTGATGCTGCCTTTGGCAGTGCTGCTGCTTGTGGCAGTGGCGAATGCACAGCAACAGCAACCACCGCAACAAGATAATAGCCCACTATCTGGGTTGCAGGCAGCCATCCAGTCTCTGTGCACTGCAATGCAGCAGCTTTTGCCGGTTGTGGCAATGCTGATGGTGCTGGTGGCAGGAGTCATCTATGCTGCTGGGCAGATAATGGGTGCTGAGACTCGGGCAAGGGCAAATGTCTGGGCAACTGCTGCCCTGACAGGTGCGCTGATTGCTCTGCTGATATTTGCAGTTGCGCCGCCCATATTAGGGCAGCTAAGTCCGACTGGGGGTATAAGTTGCTGACGACCTTCCCTCTTTTTGTTTTTTTTAATTTTCTTTTTCTATGAAATGGCGAAATGGTAGTTGTATCGCTGTAAAAATCGCCAGAAGCATTTCCGTTCCAATACAATGTTGCTGTCTTTCCCAAAAGACTTAAAAATGATTGATGAGAATGGCAAAACAAGGAGGAATGATAATATGAAAAGGATGTTGATGCTGCCTTTGGCAGTGCTGCTGCTTGTGGCAGTGGCGAATGCACA
>JAOAKE010000024.1 GCA_026413805.1 Microcaldota archaeon
AAGCTCTGAAACCAGCATCTTGTCCATTCCCTTTGGCCCAAGGGTGGTGCGCACTATGTTGGCAACTGCATATGCAACTGCCAAGTTAGTGCGCTGGGCATCGCGCCCGAGTATCCTGGTACTCCCTTCAGGGAGTATCATAATCTGTTGTCCTTCAAGTGCCTTTGCCATTCAAATCACCTCTAAACCTTTAACATAAAAGCAGCTTGGAAAGCCCAAGCTGCAAAAGAGCGCCGAGGCCTACTTTATTTGGAGTTTCTTTGACTTTTCTTTTTTTGCCTCTGCCTTAGGCATTCGCACTACGAGGACGCCATTTTTGTATTCGGCAGAAGCCTCCTCTGTCTTTGCGTAAGGCGGCAGTGGAATGCAGCGGAAGTAGCCTGCATAGGAGCGCTCTGCGATAAACGCGCCCTTGCGCTTTTCGGTTTTCTCTGCCTTTTTCTCTACTTGGACTTTAAGGGAGCCGCCTTCTATCTCTACATTTATGTCTTGTTTCTCTGCGCCAGGCAAGTCAAACTTGGCAACTATTTCCTTTTCGGTCTCGTAGAGGTCTGCTTTGGCTCTTGAGAGAGCCATTTCTTCGTGCAGCGCAGGCAGGGACTTGCTTCCGGCTGCAGGCAGGAGCCACCCTGAAGGCTTCGGCTCGGTGAAAAAATCGCTGAAGATCCTGTCCATTTCTTCTTGCATCCTCTTCATTCTGCTCCAGATGTCAAAGCCCTCCATATCGCTCACCTCCGAAGAATTTTTTTAGGGGTTGGAATATTTGCAAAAGTCTACTGTTAATACAGTATTAACATTTTTAAAATTTTGTCAATATCATACAAACACTTCCAATTTTTGACACAAAATAGCACTGAAAATATTGGCAAGAAAATGCCCTTTCAGGAGCCACGCTCACTAATTTGAAAAATACCGCTCTAGCATTTGCTTGCCTGGTTTGGTAAATGTGGCAAACGCCCAGATTGCAAGTATCGGCAAGAGCATAACAATTCCCAAAAGAGTGCTGTTTGCAATCAGCCCTTCTGTTTCAAAAGAGAGAAAGGGCTCTCCTGAAAGGAAGGCCGCTGTTTTGTCAGTCAGAATCATTACGAAAGCGCCCCACAGCATCAAAGAGAGAAATCCGAGCCTATACTTAGAGCGGAATTTTGAAAAGAAAAAATAGGCAAAAGAAGAGGAAAGGGCTGCTAGCAGAAAAACAATGAGCCACAATCTAACCTACCGCCTTTTGCAACGAATAGACCTTCCTAAAAATAGCAGTTTTGTTGTATAGCACGACTATTGCTGCCCAGAAAACCAAGAGGGCCAAAGTCATAGGTATACCTACTGCTGCCATCTCAGAAAGCATGGCGGCTGTGTCGGCAGGAGTTGCCATGGCTGTCAGGAACGGAGGCCAAGGCACTATTTCGCCATGTGCGATGTGCTCCACTGAGAGGGCAACAGCGCCGCCAAAAATCATGGCCGACAGCCAGCTTGCATGAAGATGCGAGGGTATTTTTTTCTTTGATTTTTCAATTATCAGCCCGACGATGGTTGGGACGACGAAGCACGCCATGAAAGACACCTCGCTGCGAGAAGTGCTTCTAACAAAGAAAAAGATAACTATTGCAATGGTTGGTAGGGTCTTTTTTGGATGTGGGGCGTAGATAGTAATATAATTTATCGCTCCCACTTTGAGCTGGAGAGGTGAAGCTATGGGAACCTTTGGAAGGAAAATTGTTGGAAGCGGAGCAGATGAAATAATAAAGATGCTCAATAAGGCGCTTGCAGACGAATGGCTGGCATATTATCAGTATTGGGTTGGCGCTTTAGTTGTAAAAGGGCCGATGCGACCAGAAGTGCAGGCGGAATTGTCCGAGCATGCAAACGAAGAGCTGGGGCATGCAAAGATGCTTGCTGAGCGAATAATTCAGCTTGGAGGAACGCCAATTTTGAACCCAGCTGAATGGATGAAAAATTCAAACTGCGGCTATGATGAGCCAAAAGACGAGCATGTGCTTAAAGTACTGGAGCAAAACATAAAGGGAGAGCAGTGCGCAATTGAAACATACAGCAACATGCTCAAGAAAATAATGGTTGAAAAAGATCCGATAACCTTCCACCTGGTGCGCAAGATTTTGGAAGATGAGGTAAAGCACGAACATGACTTGCAGGACTTGGAGCAGGATATAAAGATGATTAAGTAGGTGCACCCAACCTAGGCAAAGTCAAAAAACAAAAAGAAGAAAAAGAAAAGGAGTTTCTTGCTTTTTTCACTTGCTTGGCTTTTTTAGCCAGCTACTACTCTTCCAGTCAGAGTGCCTGTGCTGGTGTATGAAAAGCCAGAGTTCAAGTCAATGTAGGTAATGGATGCTGTTGCGGTGTAGCCAGTCCCAGCTGTCTGGGTTCCAAAGCCAGTTATGGTAATCGGGTTGGATATCTGGCCAGTGTTGAGCCTCTCTCCTGTCCAGTTGGTTGGAGAAAGGGTTGTCTGACCTATCCTCACAGACACATTTGTCACGTTTATTGGCTGGCCCACTTGGTTGGAAACTCGCATGGTGAAATCGCCATTTGGCATTAAAGACCAACCAGTTACAGACACGCCTGAAAACCCTGCTGACCTGCTTCCTACAAAGTTGCTCACGTCAAATATGCCGAGAGCAAACAGTACGGCTGCAATTATCACCACCAGTGCAATTGCCCATCCGTACGTCATAAGGAAGTCAAGCGCTGCTTGTCCCTTCTTAAATTTCATCTGATCACCTTAACTGAGCATTCGTAAAATGGATTTAAAAACGTTTTCTTGGTGCGGCAGGATGCAGCGAAGGAGGTGCGCTTTTGGCTTGCCTGTTGCCTTCTTTGGAAAGTAGGGGTGAAAAGCTTCTCAGGCCAAAGTGGGACAAGGAATTCCACAGCTTAAGCCGCCATGTGTTGCCTTCTTTGGTGAGTATGGACAAGCCGCAGTTTCCAAGTCTAAGCCTTCTCCAATTTTTTATGGGCATTCCAAGCAGCTTGCAGGCAAGCAGCACCAGTGGGCCGTGGTGGGAGACCACCAGTATCTTTTCTTCGTGCGCAGTGAAGACCTTGGAATTAAAGAAATGCATTACCCGGCGCTGAACTTCAACTGAGTTTTCCCCTCCAGGAGCTCTGGCATAGGCGTCTGTGTGGTATTTTTGATATTTTTCTTCGTCTTCGCCCCAGCACACGCCTTCTAGCTTTCCGTATGATTTTTCCCTTAGAGCAGCAGAAAACTCAACAGGGCAGGAAAGGCGGAGCGCTTGAATGGTCTGCCTTGCGCGAAGCAAATCCGAACAGAAGGCCCTTTGTATATTTTCCTTTGCCAGCCGCTTGCGCAGTGCCAGAGCCTGCCGCTTGCCAAGAGAAGTTAGCGGGTCGTTTAGCCACCCCCCAAAATACTTTTTTAGGTTGGATTCTGCCTCGCCGTGGCGGACAAGAAAGATAACCTCTGCCATGCAGGAAATTTGGCGCAACATTATAAATAGTTTAAGCTTGTTTGCATTCGCATGGCAAAAAGAAATTTTGATTTTTCTGGCAAGTGGAAATTTAAGCCAGTGCAAGGCGGTAGAAAAGAGCCGAGAATATACCTTTTCAGGCATGCCCAGACTTACTACAACAGGAATCATTATTTTACTGGCTGGAAAGACTCCAAGCTCACCCCGTTTGGAAGGAAGCAGGCGAAGAAAATAGCGGCTAAGCTGAAAGGGAAGAAAATTGATGTCGCCTTTTGCACCTCTCTGTCCCGCTCGCGGGATACCCTGAAAGAAGTCCTAAAATTCCACCCCGAGTGCAAGGCAGTTTTTACAGATGACCGATTAATTGAAAGAAGCTACGGAAAGCTTGAGGGAAAATCGCATGAAAAATACAAGCGGCTGCACTCTCCAGAAGAGCTGCACAAAATACGCCGATCGTACGATTGCCCGCCGCCAAAAGGAGAAAGCATAAAGATGGTGGAAAAGAGGGTCAAGGCTTTCCTGCGCGATTTGATAGGCTACATGAAAAAAAACAAAGTGAATGTTGCGATTTCTGCCCATGGCAACTCCATGAGGCCGTTTCGCCGCTATTTTGAAGGCTTGAGCATAAAGGAAATGATGGCTCTTGAAAACCCATGGGATGACTACTTTGAATATGAAGTTAAGTAGGCATCATATACCCTGTCGCGCCCGCATCTGTAGTAAGGCATTTTGCGAAGCATTTCTCGGCTGACTGGAGAGCTGACGGCATTTGGCCCATTGATTTTTTTGGGAGATACTGCCACAACCAAGCGGTCAACTATGCCTGCTGAAAGAAAGGACTGGGCAGCTTTTGCCCCTCCTTCAACCAAAACAGAGAAAAGCCCAAGCTTGGGAAGGAGGTAGAGCAATTTCTTAACATCCACCTTGCTTTTTCCGCAGCGAAGCAGGGCAACCCCTTTTCTTTTTAGCTCCCTTGCTTTCTTGGGGTTTGCCAAATCAGTAGTTGCAATTATTACCCTGTCCTTTTTTGCGTTTTGGAGCGCTTTGGCGTGAAGAGGAATTCGCAGCCGGCTGTCTAAGATTATACGGGCGGGGTTTCGCCCGCCTGGTGCGCGGCAGGTAAGCAGGGGGTCGTCTTCAATTATGGTGTTTGCCCCAACGAGAATGGCGTCATACCTATTGCGAAGCTGATGGACATAGCAGTCAAACGCTTTTCCAGATATTTGGACTTTCCCTGCCTTGCGCACCCCTATTTTCCCGTTTGCAGACTGGGCAATTTTCAAAGCGCAGAATGCCCTTCCAGCCTTGAAAAAAACTTCGTGCACTTCATTTAGTTTTCTTGCTTCGTCTTCAAGCAGTCCCTCTTCAACCTGCACTCCTGAAGAGCGGAGCTCCTCTATGCCGCAGACTTGGGGGTGGATGTCCCTCGCTGCAATTACCACCCTTTTCACTCCGCTTTTGAAGACAAGCGGCACGCAGGCAGGGGTTTTTTTTAAAGAGACGCAAGGACAGCACGGCTCAAGGGTCACATACAAAGTGGCCCCGCGAGCGTCAATTCCGCGAAGGGCGATTGCCTCTGCATGAGGCCCCCCAAATCGCTCATGCCATCCCTCGCCGATTATTTTTTTTCCCTTAACCACTACTGCGCCAACAAGTGGGTTTGGGGAAACCTTTCCCTCTCCGTGCATTGCAAGGCGGAGAGCGCGCTTCATAAAGAGCATGTCTTTTTTGCTCCATTTCAAAAAAGCACCTGCTTGCTAAATCTCGCACATCCTTATTGCTGCCCGGACTGCGCGGTGGGCATAATCCTTTATCCTTGCCCTTGCTTGCTCTTCGCTTTGCCCTGGCCCTGAAATCCCAAGCCCGACTGGCTTTTTGTAATGAGATGAAAGCCTCAAAAGCTCGTTGCAGACTGCCTGCATTATGGTTTCGTCGTGCTTGGTTTCACCTTTTATGACTGCCCCGACTGCTGCAACGCAGTCAATGTCTTTTCTTGCCATGAGAATGGAGGCGGCAAATGGCACTTCATAGGCGCCTGGCACTTCTAATACCGCTTTGACTTCTGCGCCCTTTCGCTTGGCTTCCTCTATTGCTTCTGAGAGCATAGGGGCAGTTATCTCTAAGTTAAACTGCGAGGCAACTATCCCCATCCTTATCCTTTTCTTTTTCATGCCATCACCCCTGAAAAAGAGGCCCTGCATCTGCCCTGCCCTGCCGTTTTCCCATGCCTGCGAACTTAGAAAGCTCAGCTGGGTTTGAGGCAAGAAGAACGGCATTTACTGCATGCTTGCGCGTTCGGTCCTCAAATATAGAATATAGGTCCTTGTCATCCTTGCCCTCAAATTCATGGACAAACACTTCAACTATGTGCTTTCCAAGCTTCATCTTTGCCATCTGAATCCCGATTGAAGCCTCATGGCCGCACTGGGTGTCAATGGGCTCGCGCCCGACCATGCCAAGCGCCAAATACACATCGCACCTCTCTTTTTTGTCAAGGATAACGCAGCCTGCTGCCAAGTCCTTTACGCCAGGCACTGTGCTTCGCACTATCTTTGTCCCAGGGAACTTGCGGTTTATCTCGTCTATTGCAAAGGCAGCCATGTCCACCCTGGCAAACATGGTATCTACAATTCCAACCTTGACTTGCCTTTTCATCTGCCCACTCCCAGCTGCTTAGCTGCTAATTCCTTTCCTTCAATAAAAATAAGCCCGTTTCTTTTTGCATACGCCATTGCCTCTTTTTTGGAGGCGGATTTGCCCGAGTCAGAGAGCATTTCGCAGATTGCCATTGCAGGAGTTAAGCCGCCAATTTTTGCAAGCTCCACTGACAGCTCGGTATGCCCGCGCCTTTTTTCAAGCCCTCGGCTGACAAGGATAAAGACGTGCCCTATTGCGCGAAAATTTTCCTTAAATTCCGAAACGCTGCCTTTCCTTTTTACAAGCCTTGCAAACTCGCGTATTGTCTTTGCTCGGTCATTGTCGCTTATGCCTGTAAAAGTTGAGAGGTGGTTTATTGATATTGAAAATGCTGGCATGTCACCGTATTTCATGCACCTTGCGCCCATGCAGGCGAGGGGGTTTTTTGCTGCCTGCAAGACATCCACTGCAAAATGGAGCTGGAGCCTCCTGCCTGCCTCCTCGTCAATTGCCACGCAAATGAGCCCGCCGGCATCCTTTCTCATCCTTCGCACTGCCTCAGGGGTGATTTTTTCAGCAAGCATCACCATGTCTGCCTCGTTTTCTCTTCCTGCTCCATCGTGCAGTATGATGAATTCCCCTCTTTTAAGCGCTGAAATAGCATCCTCTAGCCTGCCCATGCTTTCGGCTCTGAAATCAAACATTTATAACGCTTGCAACTCAAAAGGCAAGACCATGAAGGTGCTGGTTTTTGGAAACCCACTTGCAAAGAGGGACTCGGCTGCACTAAGGGTGGCCAAGGCACTGGAGGGAAAAGTCCCTGAGGTGCAATTTGTGCATTTTGACACAAGCGAGGACTTGGAAAAGGAGGGAGAAGAGCTTGTGATTTTAGACTCAGTGCTTGGGCTTGCCTCTCCGCGCATAATAGAGCTTTCAGAACTGGAGCTGCCGCAGCGCCCATTGTCTTTGCACGGATTTGACTTGCTGTGGTCTTTGCTGCTATTGAAAAAGCTGGGCAAGCTAAAAAAGGCAACCATAATTGGGGTGCCTGCAAAAAGACCAGCAAGGCAAAGCGCTGAGAAGGTAAAAAGGATCCTGACTTCATTGCAGAGTTTTTCCAGTCCTTAAAAGCCACGGATTCTTTGGTCTTCTCGGGGTTCCTTTTGTCTCTTTCCATTTGAGCTTCAAAAAGTGCGTGGCACAGCTCATGCAGGGGTCATAGGCGCGCACAAGCTTTTCAACTTCCATGGAGATTTCTTCCTTGCTCCTGCCAGCATCGTAGCTCTCTTGAACCACTTGGGCGATGTCTTTTTCTATGTTTATGAAATTCTGCGCTGTTGGGATTACTAAGTTTATGTAGTCAATTTGCCCCTGCTCATTTACTTTGAGTGCATAATAAAGGGTGCCGCGCGGGGCTTCAGTCACTCCAATCCCAGTCCCTGCCTTCACTTGTGGGGCCTTGTAAGGCTCTGGCTTGAAGTCAAAGCTTTCCAGCCGCTCTATTGCATGGTCTATGCAATGGACTATCTCAACTGCCTGTGCAAGGTTGTTCATGTATATGTTGCTGGAGGGAAATAAAGACAAGGTGCTTGCAAGGTCTCGTCGCGTGTTTTGGTGAAGCGCATCTTTGTTGAGGTTCATCCGGGATAGTGCGCCAACCATGTATTCCCTTCCTTCAAATTCAAAGCCAGTTGCTTGGGAATAAGGGACTACCACCCTGTCAAGGTGATTCCAGAAGTCCTTGTGTGGAATGCAGTAGCCCTCTGAAGAGCAAAGCTCCCCGCCTATGAATTCATAATTCGGGTTTTTGAGCGCAATGAAGTGCGTCTTGCGGGAGAAGAAAGGCATTCGCTCGCGAAATAGCTCCACAAATTCAATAGCGTGCTCGCGGGCGTGATGAAGGATATGGGCCATCTTCCTTGCATCATCGTTTGATGGGACTTTGGTAAAGCCGCCAACTTGTGGGTAAGGCGCATGCACCGAGCGGCCTGCCACAAGCTTTGAAAGTTCGTTTCCAGCAGATTTGACTTCAAGGGCTTTTTCAATAAGCGACCGGTCTCGCTCAGCAATTTCAAGGACAGAGTCAGCGTTCATTATGTCTGGCAGGGTGAATATGTATAGATGCATTGCGTGGTCGCGTATCATGAGCCCGTCGTTTGTTAGGTGGCGCAGGAGGATGGTCTGCTCAGAGGGCTGCACCCCTATTGCGTCCTCCACTGCCTCTATGCAGCACTGAAGATGGGCAATTGAGCAGGTTCCGCAAATCCTTGAAACCAGCTGTGCAACGCTTAGGGCAGGCTTTCCGCGAACCCCTTGGGTAAAGAAGCGCTTTGACTCGGATATTTTCAGGTGGGCATATTGGACCTTGCCGTCTTTTACCCTGACTTCAAGGTCGGTGTGCCCCTCTATTTTTGAAAGGTGCTTTATGTCAATGTCAAAATCGCCTTCTTTGTGCATAGTCATTCAACCCCGAACTCCGCAAACAGCTTAGCCAGAGTCTCAAGAAAAATGCGCTCATCCATCGGGCAGCCCGGAACTTGGTAATCTACCTTTACAATCTCCTTGATGGGATGGACCTTTTCAAGGTGGCCAAAGCGCTCCACTACTATCATAATCTCGCGCTTGGTAGACTCATCAAAGGTGTTGCGCTGGGCAGAGGGAAGGCCTGTGCAGGCGCAGGAGCCAATGGCAACCAGCCTCTTGGACTTTTCGCGTATTTCTTTGAGCTTTGCCTCATCCTCTTTAGTCGCAATCGCCCCCTCAACAAAGGTAACATCTGAGCCCTCAAATGAATTGCCCCTTTCTTTCAGCACTGGGCAGTAGCGAAAATCTATCTTCTCCTTCCACTCAAAGAAATGCTGGTTTAAAAGCTCCACGAAAAGGATGGTAGAGTCCTCGCAGCAGGCAAATGTCACCCACGAAACAGCAAGCTTCTTTTTGTTTCCCATCTGTGCCCAAAAGCGCAGAATATTTTTATAAAGCATAGCGAAATGGCCGCCAAGTATAAAGCTTTAACATACTTGCCTTCGCAATTTATTCATGGGGTGGGGGCTGCTTATTGCCTTGCTCATTTCGCTGTTGGTATTTTACCTGCTCTTTCACTTTTTGAGGAGGCTGATGCCGCTTGTCCTAAATGGCTTGATAGGGGTGGCATTGTTCTGGGCGGTTGGCGAGCTGGGATTGATAAAGGTGCCTATTGACATCTTGACCTTCCTTATTGCAGCTTTTGGCGGGGCATTTGGCGTGATTGTTGTGCTTATTTTGGCGTGGATTGGAGTGCCGCTCTAAATGGCTTACCCAAAAACAATACCCAAGGTTAATAATAATCCCCATTTTTACGCTTAGGGGTGTTGGACATGAAAAAGAAAACCTTTGTTTATGTCTGCCTTGGCAGCTGCGGGGCGGTTGTGTCCGAGAGACGATACAAAGCCGGGCTCAAAAAATGCGGGGCTGAAAGCTGCAACATGCACGGCTCGCCCCTTGCAAAAAGAGAGGTAATTGACTAAATTGGCTTTTACATTTCTTTGGCTTGCTTTCCGATAAGGCTTGCCAATATCTCATAGACTCGCACTGCGTCAGCATTTCGGACTACTAACAGCGTGTCGGTATGGCAGGAGATAAACTCAAGGATGTTTATGCCTTCTGCTGCTATTGCGTCAAGAATGACTGAGACGCAGCCCGGAGTGTCTTGAAGCTCTGGGGGGCTGTAAAGAAAGATAAGCGAGAGCTCGTCTATTACCTTGAAGCCTTTTTTCTTCAGCTGCTTTGAATAGGAGGAATCCACTACGCTCATTACCCCTGAACGCGAGTTGGAAGTGGCTATTACAGGGACTCCTATGCTTCCTTTGCTTGAAACAACCGAGACATTGCTTCGCACCTCAACAGAGGAATTGCGCAGGATTCTCTCCACTTCTTTTTCCCATGACTTGTCCTTTACCTCTTCTTCTTTTGCCATCCGAAGCAGAGCCGCCTTTATAGCATTGAAGCCTGTTTTTCGGCTTGGAAAAATCTCTCTTTGAAGCCTTCTGGCAAGGGCGGAGTAGTTGCAAAGGCCGTTGGTTACCATGAAAAGAAGCTGGGGGCGACGCTTCAAGTAGAGCCTGACGAGGTTTGCGGCAGTTGCCATAACAGAACCGTCCAGCGGGTTGTCCGCTGTCCATTGCGAAACTTATTGTGCTTTTGAGGGGTAATGTTTAAATTGCAATTTACTTGGCTTGCCCCCTTGTTTTTATTCTTTTCATCCCAATTTTCCCTCATGAAAAACAAAAAGTCCAATTTCTCCGAATGGTATAGCGAGATTACCAAAGAGGCAGGGCTTTGCGACCTTCGCTACCGAGTCAAGGGATTTGTAGTTTTTATGCCGTGGTCAGTAATCTCAATGAAAAAGATGTATGAAATATATGAACGCGAGCTTGAAAGGACAGGGCACCTTCCTGCTTGGTTTCCTGCCCTAATCCCTGAAAGCAACTTCCAAAAAGAAAGCCAGCATGTGGAGGGGTTTACGCCGCAGGTCTTCTGGGTGGAAAGGGCAGGCGACAATGTCTTGGAAGAGAGGCTCGCCATGAGGCCTACCTCTGAAACTGCGATTTACCAGATGTATTCTCTTTGGATACAGGGAAAGGGAGACCTGCCGCTCAAAGTATACCATCCCTCCCAGGTATGGAGATATGAGACTAAGGCGACTCGCCCATTTATCCGAAGCAGGGAGTTTTATTGGATTGAAAGCCACAACGCCTTTGCAAGCAGGGAAGAAGCAGAAGCTCAAGTGCGCGAAGACATGCAGATGGCGCAAAATGTAATTTTTGAGCAGTTTGGAGTCCCGTTCATCTTTTTTGAGCGCCCTCAGTGGGATAAATTCCCTGGGGCGCTTTCTACTTTTGCGGCTGACACCCTCATGCCAGATGGGCGGGTGTTGCAGCTTCCATCAACGCACCTTTTGGGGCAGAACTTTGCCAAGGCATTTGACGTTGCCTTTCTAAACGAGAAGGGAGAGCGGGAATATTGCTGGCAGACCTGCTACGGTCCTTGCATTTCAAGGATTTATGCTGCCATGATTTCCGTCCATGGGGATGATGCAGGTCTCGTGCTGCCTTATTCGCTCGCCCCTCTGCAAGTGGTTGTGGTGCCAATCCCGAAAAAAGGGAGCGAAAGGGCTATCGAGAAAAAGGCAAAGCAAGTCGAAGCCGCCCTCATTTCTGCAGGAATCCGCGCAAAGGCTGACTTTTCGCAAAATACTCCTGGCTTCAAGTATAATTACTGGGAGATGAAGGGAGTTCCTTTCAGGATTGAGGTTGGGGAAAAGGAGGCAAGGGAGGGCGACTTGACAGTGGTTCGCAGGGACAGCAAAAAGAGGCATGCTGTAAAAGAAAGGGAACTTTTGCATTTCATCCAGAAGGAGGCTGCCCTGATGCTGGCGGACATGAAGAAAAAGGCGCTTTCAGAGTTTGAAGGCAGGATGGCAAAGGCCACCAGCATGGAAGCGCTTGCCTCGGCGCTGGAGAAGGGCTGCCTGGTTGCAGTTCCCCTCTGCTCAATAGAAATGGAAGGGCGAAATTGCGCAGAAGAGATAAAGGACAAAACGGCTGGAGATGTGCGAGGCATTAGGTTTGACAAAAAGGAGCATGCTCAGGCAAACTGCATTGCATGTGGGAAAAAAGCGAATGTTTTAGTATATGTTGCGCGGCAATATTGAGCTGCTGCAAAAGCCCCGTCGTCTAGCGGCCAAGGACACCAGGCTTTGGCTTCTCAAAGAAGAAGAAACCTGGTTACAGAGGTTCAAATCCTCTCGGGGCTATCCAGCGCTTTTTACTTTTTCGCCTGCCTTGAGCGAAAGGCAAAAAATCCAGCTATTTGCGCCGCTATTGTTATTGCCCCAAGAAGAACAAGTAATGCTTCTGCAAGATTGGGGGCAAACGGCCTGCCATCTGCTTGAAAAAGCCCGTTTGCTTTCAAGAGAAAGTGGGCAAATGAAAGGGCGAATGCAACATAGACAAGCCGCTGTATTGCCTTCCACCTTCCTGCCCCAAGCTTGGCATATGCCCAGTCTGAAGAGGTAAGGGCTGCAGCAAGTATTATTATGAAGGCTGGGATGGCTATGGCAAGGTCAAACATCCCAATTATTTTTGAAAAATCGAACTTGAAATAGACTGCCGCTACCAGCAGGTAGTGGAAGAAGAGAAACACAAAGGCAGCTAGGCCAACTGCTCGGCGCGGTTCTATCAGGCTTGAAAATTGCGGCTTGAAAACAGCCAATGGGCCTATAAGAAGAGAAATGCAAAGGAGGAAAAATGAGGAAAGGCCGAGAAACCTGATTACTGCGCTTGCAGGAGAGGGTGCTTGAACAAAAGCTTGGTAGGCACCAAGCAACGCCACTCCTGCCAGCACCACAAGGAAAAGGGCGCTTGACTTTTGCATCTAAATCACAACAGTTGCAATTAGCAAGCTTAATAACCGCTCCTAGCTAAAAATGGGAGAAAGGAAAAGAAGGGGGGATTCGCCGCTACACCTAAATTTTTACCTCAGATATTTTTTCCAGGTTGCCAAGCGAGTGTGCCATTACCTTGCCGTCAGAAACGGTGTAGAGCGCCTCTCCAATGTAAAGCGAGCGCTTGACATTTAGGCTGCTCCACCAATACTCGCCTTTCTTTACCATCTCCTCTTCGCTGCTGTGTGTTATCCTGCCGCGCAGCACAAACCCTTCTGTAGGAGAAAGGCTAAAGACATACGCCCCTTGGAAGGTATAGTCCCCATACGCATAGGGAGGTATGGGCTTTGCGTATTTGGATTCGTCTATCTCCGCAAGCAGTATTGGTATTACAAGCAGGTTCTTGCCCTTTGAGAAAAGGAATGCCTTGTGGTCTTGCAGGGCATAGGAG
>JAOAKE010000025.1:0-8252 GCA_026413805.1 Microcaldota archaeon
GGCGCCTCCTTGATTTTGCCCTTTGATTCAAATGCCACCATTGGAAGCGGAGTGCAAGATTACTCTCCAAACAGCTATAACTTAAGCTTAGGGGGCGGCAACCCTGCAAACGCACCAACCTGGCAGCAAGAAAGCTGCCCATCTGGAGGCTGCTATTCATTTGACGGCATAAACGATTTCATCAACGGCTCCCCAATTTCCATAGATTCGCCACCCTCTTTTCAGCTTGGAGAAGAAAGGGTATTAAATGGCGGGCTTGAAACTGTAACCGGCACCCCTGATGATGGAAATACAGATGAGTGGGCATATTGGCGCGTTCGTAATCTAAATAATTACCTCTTTGACTCCACCACAACATCTGTGAGCGGCAAGGCAGTCAAGATATATGGAGGCACAAATATTAGCAGCTATTTTAACCAAAGCATCAGGATAGTTGGAAACACCCTTTACAACCTTACCCTTTATTCGCGGGGGCAAGGGGCACGATATGCTATAGTCAGCACTTCAAACAGCTATTACCTGCAAAACGATGGGAGCTGGTCCGCAACTATAAACCTGTTTTCAACAGGAGCCTCGCCTGGTGCCTATTCTGCCACAACCAAACTATTTGCCCTGCCCTATGGGCTTACAAACATCTCAATAAGGCTCTATCCATCCTCTGTCAGTGGCGAGACAGTTTATTACGATTCCATATCCCTTCGGCAGGCAGCTGGAATGAACGGAGGCTTTGAGTATTATTTTGCAGACAATATCGGGTGAAATGAATATGAAAAAGCCACTAATTGGCATCCTTTTGCTCTTGGCAATTGCAAATGCAGAAAACCAGACAGTTTCCTTCTCAACTTGGTCTTCATCTGGAGAGGAGTGCTCTGGCTGGAACTCACCCTCAAATGCCCGGTTTCGCGACGCGGTATATACTACTTCTTCAATACAACCAGAGTCTTCATCATGTTTTCTTGTTGGGCAAGGCGGTTTTAACATACCTTCATCTGCAACCATTGAAGGGTTTCAGGCAACTGTAGTAAAAAGGGCGTCTTTTTATAACCCCCATCTACGTTATTTGAAAGACAGGTCAGTCCAGCTCACTTTAAGTGGAGAGTTTGGCCAAAGCACTGATAAGGCAAACTCTTCGCCATGGCAAAACACTTCTGACATGGTTGTGGTCTATGGCGGACCAAATGATTTGTGGGGCTTGAATGACACTCTTGGAAGAAGGCCAACTCCTGAAGAAGTAAACAGCCCATATTTTGGAATGGGCTTGGCTGCCGAGCAAGTATTTTTGAGCGGTCCTTTAAGTTATATCACTGCCTACATTGATGTAATGAACCTAACTGTTTTCTATTCACTTCCACCGAATCAGCCACCTTCTGTTTCTTCAATTTCAATCTCACCTTCTTCGCCTTCTAAGCTAACTAATATGTCATGCAATGTTACAGTTAAGGACGCTGAAAATACCACGACCACTGTTTATTACGAGTGGTATAAAAATGATATAAACCAAACCTCCCTTGCAGGTTCGCTAGACAACGTTCTTAATAACACGCCAACACTGGTTTCCAACCTAACTTCAGGTAATTTCTCAAAGATGGAGGAGTGGTACTGCAGGGCGCGGGCATATGATGGCAAAAATTTCTCAACCTGGGGCAGAAGTGACTATGTTGTGATAGTAAACTCTCCGCCATTCAATGCCTCAGTTGGAGGCTTCTCAAGCGAGGTTCTCCCATGGTTTTTGGTCAATGGCAGTGTTATAGACTTGGACAGCAGTGGTAGTGGTTCACTAGGCGGAAACATAGATATATCTAATACAAATATAACCTCTTCCACCGGGCCATGCACTGTGGTTTCCACGTCCAATTCAGGAACTTTATTTAGAGTTCAGTACAACTGCACCATCAACCCCCCTGCAACTGCAAATGTTACTATCGGCTTTACAGACACTGACGGGGCTTATGCAGAGGCATCTGCAAGCAAAAAGTATGGCGCCCCTATATGTGACTTTGATTATGTCTGTGAGATCGGCGAGAACCAGTATTTCTGTCCATTAGACTGTGGCTGCAACCTCAATGGCTTTTGTGAAGCTCTGCGAGGAGAAAACCCACTTACCTGCCGCCCAGACTGCCCATGCCTTGTGGACGGAGTTTGTGATGCTGCAAATGGAGAAAACTACTTTAACTGCCCCTCAGACTGCCCAACTCTTTTCAACTGCACTCTATCGATTGGTGCTTCTTGCAGCCTTTCAAGCCTTCCTCCCTTGTGCTGCCCAATTGGCACATTGTGCAATTTATCTTCTGGCAGTTCCGGCACTTGCTGCATACCGGCAGGAAGCGCTTTTTCATGCTCTTCAAACTCACAATGTTGCTTAGGCAAATGCCAAAATTCCTATTGTGTTTTGCTGCTTTCTTGCGGGCAAAATTGCACCTCTTCTTCAGATTGCGGCTCATCTTGCCCATTTTGTGCCACGCCAAGAGGAGGAGGGCAAGCAGTTTGCAGCTCATGCATACAGAATGGCAGCTCTACCCCGTGTTTTTCTGATTCTTCTTGTTGCCCTGGCTCAAAGTGCTCGCCAAGCAACAACCGCTGCACATCCTGCTTTGGAGTGAATGAAACTTGCCTTATAGATTCAGATTGCTGCTCAGGGCGATGTGAAAACTCTGAGGCTGGAGTCAGAAAGTGTGCTCCGCCCCTTCAGTGCAGCCAAAGGGGAGGCCCCTGTTCTGCAACCTATCCATGCTGCAGCAACATAGAAACTCTATTTTGCGATTACCTCAACCCCCTCCCCGGTGCGCCTGCTGGAACTGGCACATGCCGAACAGCAATTCCGCCTGGGTTTGCATGCAATTCAAGCTATAGCTGCAGCCAAAATACAACTTATAGCTGTCGTGCAGCAGCGCCCCTTGGCAGCAGGAACTATTGCCTTGCAAGTGCATTCTCCGGCTATCTCTTTCCAAACTGGGCAAAGATAGGGAATGCTAACTTTACCATTTCAACTACTGCGCGAAGCGGCAGTGCTGCACTTCAAATCTCTTCTTTGCCTTCCCAAGCAAACGCTTCTTATATCTACAACAGCCAGCTGGCGCTAAAAAACAACTCACGCTACCTTTTGGAGTTCTGGACAAGAGGGAGCGGCTCAGACACAGGAGTGCGATATGCCATTTATGACGTAGTGAATGATGCCTACCTAAACTCATCTGGCGGGTGGGAATTTAACCGCACCACACCTATAATCCATAATTCAAATGCAATCTCCCCAACTTATACTTACCAGTCAGTTTCTTTCAAAACTCTTTCTGGCAATGTTTCTGCAATTGAGGTTCGCTTTTATCCTGCTTCCAACGGGGCTGCAGTTCTGCTTGATGATGTGCAAATAACCGAAACCCCAGACTTTACCATGATGGCCTATATCCGAATCCCCTCTTCAGTCTCTTCCACTGTTTTTTCACAATTGGCAACTGAAGAGGGAAACTTGCAAGGCTTTCATTGGTCAATTTCAGACAGAACCCTTCAAGCGGAGTTTTACAGCGCCGCTTCCGGAGGCAGCTCAGCATCCCGCTCCATGCCAATTCCTGATTCTGCGTGGCACCACTTTACCGTTTCGGTCAATAGAAGCAGCGGCAAAATTTATTCCTACATTGATGGGCAGCCATATACATACGGCAACTTCAGCCTCGGTAGGATAAATGCTTCATCTCCGTTCATGATTGGCAAGGACATCTATGATATTGGCATATTGGCGGGCTCAATCGACGAAATTAGATTTTATAACCGAATTCTTGCTCCTTCAGAAGTTTTTGCCCACTACACAGGCACTTACCAGCAGAGATGCACAGTAAACATCACCAACCAATACGATCTACTCCCACCAACCGCTTACTTTAATGCAGCTATACGGCTAAGACAGCTTGACAACTCAGCCAGGCTTTCCCTTCCATTTGATTTGAATTTCTCTTCAAATAGAGTAGTTAGCGGGATGGACTACTCTGGATTTACCGCAAGTGCACGGCATAACGCCACATGGGTTCCTAATGGAAAAATAGGCGGAGCATTTAATTTCACTCCCACCCAGGCAGTTGAGGTTTTCTCACCGGTATTTAACATCGCTGAAGACTTTACCCTTAGCGCATGGGTTTATCCAACAACCCTCCACCCCATAACTTACATAATAGGAAATGCCGATGACAACCATACTCGAGGGGCAGTTCTTGCGGCTTGCAGCGGAGGGCGCCCCTGCCTTTATGTCAATGGCAGCTATGCATCAGCAACCAACTATACCCTAATGACCAACAAGTGGACCCACCTCGCAGCAGTTTGGGAATCAGGCAAACCAAAAATATATGCTGACGCGGTTCTCCTCAACCATTCAGTCAGCAACAGCACCTTTATTTCCAGCTTTTCTTCGCCTGGCTCTGTGGCAGACCAGCGCTTTTTAGTAGGAAAGGCGTATATATCTGCCTCAGATGTAGGATATACTGGGCTTATTGACGAGGTCCGGGTTTTTGGCAGGGCATTTACCCAGTCTGAAATCCGGCAGCTTTATCGCGACAGCTACCTTTTGGTAAATAACACATTTCTCCCAATTTCGGGCGCAAGGTGATTGAGCAAAAAGGGGTATGAAAAGTATTATTAAATCTAAAAGAGATGTCTGAGCATGCTTGAAACCAAGATAGACCAATTGGTTGCTTACCTTGAGAGCAAGAAAAGCGCGCGCCTAGAGGAGCTTGCAAGCCAAGTGCAACTTCCTGTCCAAACAGTTGAGCTCATCTGCAATGTTCTTGAAAAGGGCGGAGTGATCGACCTGGATTATCCCCTGAACATATCTGAAAAGCCGACAGCAATCTTTCGGCTTTTGCCTCTAGAACCGCCAGCTCCTGAAGAGGTGCCAAAGGGCAAAGCCATATCCTCCTATTCATTTGTTGCTGATGGAGTGCCAGCCTCAGTTAAAATAATTGACACAGAAAAGGAAAAATTCTATGTAATACAGCTTGTTGAGTTCGGGGCAGCCACAAAGATATTCCTCGACTTAATCAAGGACGAGCTTCTTCGTGCCCTTCCCATCAGCCTCCAAAACGAAGTTTCAGACTTGGAGCGTGCAGCTGCTGTCAGGGCAGAGTTCCGCCAGCTCATCCAAAAATATCTCTCCCAGTTCCAGCTTGGAAAGGAAACAGAAGAGATACTGGTCGGGGTGCTTTTGCACAAGCTCTTTGGCTTGGGAGAAATAGACATACTCAATCAAGACGACTGGCTGGAAGAAATAACCATCAACAACTCAAAATCTCCTATTGCAGTTTATCACCGCAAGCTCGGCTGGCTGCGAACCAACCTATACATGCCTGACGAAGATGCCATATTCAACTATGCATCTCAGATAGGCAGGAGGGTGGGGCGGCAGATAGCAACCCTTACCCCCATCCTAGATGCACGGCTGGAGACAGGCGACCGAGTATGCGCCACCCTGCTGCCAATCTCTTCCCATGGCAACACCCTAACCATCCGCAGGTTTGCGCGGAACCCCTGGACAATTGGAAACCTGGTAGGCGACCCAGGCTATTCTATGACTCCTGAAATGGCGGGAATGCTTTGGCAGGCAATACATTACGAGATGAACATAATAATAGCCGGAGGCACTGCATCAGGCAAAACCACTGCCCTAAACGCGCTTGCAGCATTTATCCCTCCAAATCAAAGGGTTATAACAATTGAAGACACCCGCGAGCTTGTACTTCCACCTTACCAGTGGAATTGGGTGCCCCTTTTGACACGAAACCCAAACGCGGAAGGGCTGGGAGAAATATCAATGCTTGACCTTCTTGTAACTTCGCTTAGGATGAGGCCTGACCGAATTTTGCTTGGAGAAATCAGGCGCCAGCGCGAAGCAGAGGTTCTATTTGAGGCAATGCATACTGGCCATTCAGTCTGCTCAACTCTCCATGCAGACACCGGCATGCAGGCACTGAGAAGGCTTACAACTCCGCCAATTTCACTGCCCCCCTCTGAATTGGATGCAATCAACCTATTGGTAGTTCAATATCGCGACCGGCGGAAAAACATAAGGCGCACCCTTGAAATATGTGAAATAGTAAGCGGCGCAAAAGAGGAAGACCTTTCAACAAACGTGATCTATCGCTGGAGGCCAAGAACAGACACTTTTGACATGGTGGGAGAGCCAAACAAATACCTAAAAGAGCTAAACCTTCACACAGGCATGACGAAAGAGGAGATATTCCAAGACATCAAGAACCGGGCAACGGTCCTTCGCTGGATGATTTCCAACAAGCTGACAGACATCGAGTCAGTTGGGCGGATAATGTCCCTTTATTACAGCAAGCCAAAGGAGATACTTGAAATAGCAAAGAAGGCCCTTTCAGGAGAGAAAAAGTGAAGAAGGGATAGAAAATGCCTGAAATAACCAAGATTCCGCTGCTTCTTTTTCCCCTCTCAGCATGCCAGACAATCGGTGCGCGTTTTCGGTCAGTGGGCGTGAGAGTATTCTCTTTTTACCCCAGCCTTCGCTACGACTTGAGGAACATAAATGTGGAATATGCTCCAGAAAACTACTCTGCCCTTGCTTTCTTCTCCGCCCTGATATACTCAATAGTTTTTACTGCAATAATCGGCGTTTTCCTTTCATTCTCGCATGGGCTTACCCTGCCTCTGAAGGTAGTCATAGCATTTTTTGCCTTTCTTTTTTCATTTCTTTTTATGCTAACCTTGCACCTCCTTTACCCAAAGTTAATTGCGGCGAATATAGCTAGCCAGATTGACCGAGAGCTTATCTTCGCCATGCGAGACATGCTAATACAAATCTCATCAGGCGTGCCGCTATTCACTGTCATTGAGAATATCGGCTCATCTGACTATGGGTTTGTCAGCGAGGAGTTCAAAAAGGTAGCAAACAAGGTGAAGGCAGGCTCGCCTCTTTTAGATGAAATTGAGGCAATGGCAATAAGGACTAACTCAACCCACCTCAAAAGAACCTCCTGGCAGCTTGTGACTGCCATTCGCTCAGGAGCCAACCTCACAAATACCTTGAAGGGAATAGTGAAGAACCTTGTAGACTACCAATTTTCCCTTTCAAAGTCATTTACCGCAGAGCTCAACTTCATTATTCTTGTCTTTTTGCTGGTGGCTGCTGTTTTGCCAACTATTGGGACAACCGTCCTGGTGATATTTTCGGTGTTCGGAAAGTTTCCAATCTCAAGCGAGGTGTTTTTAGGGATAATATTCTTGAGTTTTCTGGGCCAGATAGCAATTATCGGCTATATTCGCACAAAGAGGCCAACTTTCTTCGCATAGGTGCATTGGGATGAAAAAATACATCATTGCAAAGCGCTTTTCTTTGTATTTCAGGCCAAAGGGCAGGGACAGAATAAGCCAGCTTCTTGCATATGCGGGAATAGATGCCAATCCTGAAATATGGCTGGGCTCAAGGCTGCTTATCGTTTTCCTCTTCGGGCTTGTCGGAGTCCTCGTTCCATTCAGCCTTTTTCCGTTTTTTGACCTGTCTTCATACCCCCTCCTTTCAAACCCCTCGCTTCCTGCAAAGGTGGTAGTCTCGCTTCTAACCGGTCTTTTCTTCGCCGCATTTTGCGCAGTGCTCATCTACATGCACCTTTATTACCTAATCGCTGAGCGCACGCAGAGGGTAGAGAAGGTCTTGCCGGACTTTTTGCTTATGGTGGCAGCAAACCTTCGCTCTGGCATGACGCCCTTTGCTGCATTTCAGGCTTCTGCGAGGCCTGAGTTCGGCCCTCTCCAAACTGAAATAGCCCTGGTTTCAAACCGCTCCTTAGGCTCTGAGTCATTTTCAGAAGCTCTTCGCGGACTGACCGAAAACATAGACTCTCCAATGCTGAGGCGCATGGTTTCCTTCTTTGAGAACGAGCTTCGTTCGGGAGGGAAGCTTGCCCACCTTCTTGAAACATCCGCAGAGGAGATACGCGAAACAGAAGAGGTTAGGCGGCAGATGATAATCGCAGCAAAGTCATATGCCATCTTTCTTGGCTTTATATTGGTGTTTGGGCTGCCCCTCCTCCTTGCCATCTCCAACCAGTTTCTGTTTATTTTCACTCGGTTTGAAGTATTTTCAGGGGCTGACGCCACCTCCTCTACAATGCTTGCAGGCTTTAGCCAGCCAAAGATAAAAATTGATGCCAATTTCATTGACCAGATGGCATATCTTATAATAATTGGAACTTCTATCTTGACTTCAATACTGATCGGGCTTATAAGCGAGGGCAAGCTTCTTTATGGGCTGA
>JAOAKE010000025.1:8262-12534 GCA_026413805.1 Microcaldota archaeon
AATATGCTCATTTACCTTTAATTTTAGGGCCTGACAGATCTAAATTATCTAAAAGACACGGAGCAGTTTCTATTCAAGAATATAAAAAAATAGGATACTTGCCAGAAGCAATTATTAATTTTATCCGATAACAACCAGCCATATGCCAAAAGTCCTCTTTCCCAATGGAAATTTGCTAGAAGTCCCAGCAGGCACAACTGTCACCGAGGCAATCAGGCAGCTGAGCCGAGAGCTCCTTCATTCCTGCATTGCTGCAGAAGTGGATGGAAGGGCAGTTGACCTTTCCTTTCGCATTGGAAAAGACTGCAAGCTAATCCCAATTACATTTGACTCTCCACTTGGAAAGGAAATATTTTGGCATTCCAGCGCCCACCTGCTTGCGCACGCGGTGGTCAGGCTTTTTCCACGTGCCAAGCCAACCATAGGCCCGCCAATAGAAGAGGGCTTTTACTATGATTTTGCCGATATCCCGCCACTTACTCCAGAGGATTTGCAAAAAATAGAGGAAGAAATGGCAAAAATCGTGCGGGAAGACCTGCCAATTAGGCGCTTAGCCCTTTCGCGTGAAGAAGCAAAAAAGATGTTTTTTGCAAACCCCTTCAAGCTTGAGATGATTGATGAAATTCCCGATGGCGAGCACTCTATATATTACAGCGGCAACGAGTGGTTTGACCTGTGCAGGGGACCTCACCTGCCATCAACCGGGCTTATCAGGGCATTCAAGCTTACAAAGGTTTCTTCGGCTTATTGGCGAGGAGATTCTTCAAAAGACCAGCTTCAAAGAATCTATGGGATTTCCTTCCCAGAAAAAAAGATGCTTGATGACTACTTGGCGAGGGTGGAGGAGGCTGAGCGGCGCGATCATCGAAAGCTTGGCACGCAGCTTGGGCTTTTCATGTTTCACGAGTGGAGCCCAGGCAGCCCTTTTTTCCTGCCCCACGGCGCAATAATATACAACGAAATCGTCTCATTTTTGAGGACAGAATACATCAAGCGAGGATACAAGGAAGTCATAACTCCTCAGCTTTTCAACAAGTCCCTGTGGGAAAAGTCAGGGCATTGGCAATTCTACAAGGAGAACATGTTCATATTGCAGGTGGACGAAACCGAATTTTCGCTCAAGCCGATGAACTGCCCCTCACATGTGCTTATTTACAACTCAACTGCGCATTCATATCGTGACCTTCCTCTGCGCTTGGCTGACTTTGGGGCGCTTCACCGCAACGAGCTTCGGGGGGTGCTTTCCGGCATGACGCGCGTGAGGAAGTTCTCGCAGGACGATGCCCACATATTCTGCACCCTTGAGCAGATAGAAAGCGAAATTGATGCCTTGCTTGACTTTGTGCGCTTTGTCTATGTAGACACCTTCCACTTTACTTTTCAGGCCAAGCTCTCCACCCGTCCTGAAAAGTTTATGGGAGAGGTTTCCCAGTGGGAAGCGGCTGAGCGCTATCTTGAAGCCGCCTTGAAAAAAAACAACATTCCCTATGTAATAAATGCAGGGGACGGGGCATTCTACGGACCGAAAATAGACTTTGATGTAAAAGATGCTTTGGGCAGGGCTTGGCAGCTTGCCACAATACAGATAGACTTTCAGATGCCTCTTCGCTTTGGCTGCCAATATGAGGGGGCTGACGGGCGCATGCACACTCCAGTCATGCTGCACCGTGCCATTGTGGGCAGCCTTGAGCGCTTCGTAGCCATCTTGACAGAAAACTATGCCGGCAAGTTTCCTGTCTGGCTTTCGCCAATACAGGTGGCACTCCTTTCAGTGTCTGACCAGCACAACAACTATGCAGAGTCACTTGCAGCCACCATGCGGCAGGCCGGCATTCGCGCCGAGGCCAATTGCAAGCAGGAGACAATAGGGGCAAAAATACGCGATGCACAGCTTCAGAAAATCCCATATATGCTTGTTATCGGGCAGAAGGAAAAGGAATCTGGAAGGCTTGCCGTCCGCACAAGAGACGGGAAAATAGAAAACGACGTGCCGATTGACAGGTTCATTGAGAAAGTAAAGGGAGAAATAGCGGCAAGGGCAGTCTGATGGAAGCTGGGCTAGCCCTTCTTTTTGGCTTTTTCTTTTTCAGCTGCCCGCATCTTTTCTATCTTGTTTATTATTGCCCTGTGCGCCATCAGCCTAATGGCATTTATCCTGATAAAGCCCTTTGAATCCTCTTGGTTGAAGCCCCCTATCTTGTGCATTGAGCCAAGATCCTGGTCATAAAGCGAGGTGGGCGATTCGCGCGCCACTGTCATCACATTCCCCTTGTAAATTTGAAGGGTCACCTTCCCATCAACATACTCCTGGCTCTTGTTGAAGGCAGCATTCAAAAAGTCCATCTCAGGGGAAAACCAAAATCCATTGTAAATCAGCTCAGCATATATTGGCGAAAGCATGTCGCACAGCCGCAGGACTTCCCGGTCCATTGCTATGGATTCTATGTCTCTATGGGCGATGTGCAAGATAGTCCCTCCCGGAGTTTCATAAAGCCCCCTTGACTTTATTCCCACAAATCGGTTTTCCACCATGTCCATTCTTCCCACTCCGTTCTTTGCGCCAACTTCATTTGCATAAATGAAAAGCTCAAGCGGGTCTGTTTTTGTGATTCCCTCTGCAGGGTTCTCAATCTTTATCGGGGTTCCGTCCTTGAAATGCACAATTATTGTAGTCACCTTGTCGGGTGCTTTCTGCGGGGAGACTGTCCGGCTGTAAACGCTTTCGTCAGGTATCAAGGCAGGGTCCTCCAATATCCCTGCCTCGTGGGAAATGTGCATGAGGTTTTCATCTTCTGAATAGGGCTTTTTGAGGGTGGCTGAAACGGGTATTTTGTTCTTCTTTGCATACGCAATCAGGTCATCCCTGCCCCTGAACTCTGCAAGAAACTCAGGCATCTTCCAAGGCGCGATTATTTTTATCTCTGGATTGAGCGCCAAGTAAGAAAGCTCAAAGCGAACCTGGTCGTTGCCCTTGCCTGTCGCCCCATGCGCAACATATTCTGCCTCTTCTTCCTCAGCGATTTTTATCTGGTGCTTTGCTATCAAGGGCCTTGCAAGGGCAGTCCCAAGCAGGTAGCGGCTTTCATAGATTGCATTCGCCCTTATTGCAGGAAAAATGTAGTCTGTCACGAACTCCTTTTTTAGGTCTTTAACCACTACCTTTGAAGCCCCGCATGCCAGGGCTTTCTTCTTTACCTCTTCAAAATCCTCCTTCTGCCCAATGTCCGCGATATAGGCAATTACATCATAGCCTTTGTCTACCAGCCATTTGAGTATGCATGAAGTGTCCAAGCCTCCTGAATAAGCCAATACCACCTTTTCTTTCGCCATTTTTTCCCTCCGTGCCTTATCTTGTTGCCTCACCTTAAAAAAGTGATGTTCTATATGAAACAAAATGGTCTATTTATTCAATAGCTGCGGCCATCTCAGCAAGAAGCTTCCTTGGGTTTTTTGCTTTTACATATGCGCTTGCAAGCAAAACTCCTGCAGCGCCAAGCTCAATCGCTTTTTTTACATCGCTCCCAGTGCTCACGCCTGCACCGCAAAGGACAGGAGGGCCTTTTACTCTTGCAACTGCTTCCACAGTCCCGCTCACCACTTCCGGCTTTGCAGTAGAAACCGAAATTCCGCTCCCAATCAGTTCCGGCGGCTCCACCGCAATGAAGGTTGGCCGGTATCTTGCCAAGCGGACAGACTCCTGCGTGTCTTTGGTGCAGAGCATGGACTCAAGCCCAGCTTCCTTTAGCCTTGCAATAGTAGCAGCGATGGCCTCTTCGCTTAGCCGATGCTCTGAGTGATTCACTAAACTACCTATGCATCCAGCGGACTTTATCGCTTCGCAGGTGAGCCAGCCAGTGTATGCGCCCTGCCTCTGCGAATCAACATGCTGGGCAAAAATGTCCCTGTGCATCTTCGCAGCCGCAGCCAAATCAACTGCCTGCGGGGCAACAATTACCCGCACGCCCGTTTCCTTGCTTACTTCTCTTGCAATCCTGACAAGCTCCAGCCCCCCTTTCCCAAGAGATTCGGGATAGGACTTCAAATTCAAAGCGATAATCGGCTTCATAAATGACTCTAGCCAAATAACATTATTAAACAAATGCCATTCTAATTCCTTTGCGCCGACGTGGCGGAACCTGGTATCGCGCTAGACTCGAGATCTGCCAGATTTCGCGTGAAATCTAGTGCCCCTTGCGGGCTTAGGAGTTCAATAGGAAAACCCCTCTGCTTTTCTGAAAGAGGGTTTCCCTGCTTCCTCCCAAACAGAACATG
>JAOAKE010000026.1 GCA_026413805.1 Microcaldota archaeon
GCGTAGTATTCAGCTGAAAACCAATTGGAAGTGGGTTCGTTGAACATAGCGCGTTTTTCCGTGATAGCCGCGCGGAGCCATTCAACAAGCGAAGCGGAATGGGGCGGCCTTTCCCCGAGAAGTAAAAAAGAGCTTATAGCATAAAAGGCTGTTGCAGGCGAGCTGTGAAGCTCCTTCCCCCTGCTAATCTTCTTTACGTAGCTGAGTGTCTTTTCCCTGTGCTGAACATTCTCTTTAAGGATGGACAATATGGAAAGAGCAAAGTAGGTTTCAGAAATGCTTGAAGGAAACTCAAGGCCGTAAAGCCTGCGCGCGAATGTGTAGCCGCCATCGGAGTTTTGCCTGCTCTTTACAAACCTTGACAGCCCTTTTGCATCTACTATGTCAGAAACTTCCATTAGCATTACCCTGAAAAGTAGAAGCTATCAGCCCTTTGGGGGCGGTTTAGCTTGGTGCCAAGGCGAGCTTCATCGCCTTTGAATTATTGAATTACATAGAATATAAACAGAATTTAAATGTTGCTCCTTGGAGGGCTTCACCAATCCAGCACATATGCAAAAATCAGCGGTGCGACTATTGTTGCATCGGATTCAATTATGAAGCGGGGTGTGTCCACATCCAGCTTGCCCCAAGTTATTTTCTCGTTTGGCACTGCGCCGGAATAGGAGCCATAGCTGGTTGTGGAGTCTGAAATTTGGCAGAAATAGGACCAGAAGGGAACCTTTTGCTTCATGTCTTGTATTATCAGGGGCACAACGCAAATTGGAAAATCGCCTGCAATCCCGCCGCCGATTTGGAAGAATCCAAGCTTGTGCTTTGTGGACTCTTTTTTATACCACTTGATTAGCTCTTCCATATAGTAAAGCCCGCTCTTGATGGTGTTGAGGTTTTTCAGCCCGCCCTTAAAGTGCTGGGAAACAAACATGTTGCCTATGGTAGAATCCTCCCACCCTGGAACAAAAAGAGGCAGGTTTTTTTCTGCTGCTGCCATCAGCCAGCTGTCTTTTGGGTCTATTTCATAATGATGCTCCAGCCTGCCTGAAAGAAGAAGCTCATAAAAAGGCTGGTGGGGAAGGACCGACTTGCCCTCTTTTTCGTATCTTTGCCAAAGCGCCAGCACTTCGCGCTCTACGCGCCTCATTGCCTCTTCCTCTGGAATGCAGGTGTCGGTGACACGATTATAGCCTTCTTCATAAAGCTTTTTTTCCTCTTCAGGTGTAAGGCAGCGGTAGTTGGGCAGCCTCTTGTAGTGCTTGTTTGCCACGAGGTTGAAGACATCTTCCTCCAAATTTGCGCCTGTGCAGGTAATTGCATGGACCTTGTCGCGCCGAATCATTTCTGCAAGTATTTTGCCAAGTTCGGCAGTGCTCATTGCCCCTGCCAGGGTTATCATCATCTTTCCACCGTCTTCAAGAAGCTTCACATATTGCTCTGAAGCATCAACTACGACAGCGGCATTGAAATGGAGAAAGTATTTTTTCAGGAATTGCCGCATTTTATATTCAGACAAAATTCTCACCAAAGCCTAAAATTGCAATTAAAATTTATATTAAATTCGGTGAAATGCAAAAAAAAGAAAAAGAAAAAAGAAAAATCATCCCTCTTCTAAGATTGGAAGCTCTTCAAGCTCCAGCTGCGCATCTTCCTCTTCAAAAAGAGAGAGGTCGGATTCTGCAATAATTGCTGAATCCTTGCTAACTGCTGCTGGAGGCTGCCCTGATGGCCCCTGTTGGGCTTGGTCTTCCTTTGCAGAAGAAGAGGTGCAGCCCAGAAGGACCACTGCGCAGAAAACAAGGACGGCAAGCAAGAGTTTCATCCTTTCACCCCTTTTATTGGCTTTGCTCCGCACGCGGCGATGGCCCAGTTATTCCAACTGCTGACTTGAGCATGTTGTTCTGGCGCAGGTACTCGCGCAATAGCTTTGCTGCATCTTTCAGGCTGCCCCAAATCAAATCGCCCTGTGCATTGCTGTACTGCGAAGTGCCTACTTGTTCCAGGGTGGTCCTTGCAGTGTTGAGCTTCGCTTGTGCTTGGGAAAGCAGTGAGGAATTTGTAGAGTTTGTTGAGTTTGTGCTTGCCGCGTTCAAGATTGCCTGCAGGCGCTCAAGGTTTATTTTTGCAAACCCATGGTAGTTTTGAGGCGGGCTTTGGGCTGTTCCGTTGCAGCCATCCCCAAGGCAGTAGATCTTCAGGGCTTCCATTATTGTGGTTGTGTTGTTGCTTGCAATTGCATTTTCAATGGGGCGGATGACGTTGGCCTTTGCGCCGTCAATTACTGATTGCATGCCGGCAGTTGAAATTCCTTTTTCCCCTAATTTGTCAGTGGACTTTTGCCAGCTTTGTATAATTGCGTTGTAATGGCTCAGCCGGGCAATTCCAAGGTTAGCCCTTGCCTCTTTCTCGCAGCCCTTCATTGCCTGAAGGCTTACTTGGTGCGAATCCTTAAGCTGCTGCTGGATTTCTTTGCTGACGTTGTAGTTTCTGAACCTGCTGCGCTCTTGGGCAAGAAGCCGGACTGCCTCTGCCATGTCTTTGCGCAGGGTGCCTGAGATAAACTCCTTTAGCACAGTGGTGTTGTTTCCTGCCGACAAAGACTCCAGCTTGAGCCTGTCCTCTGCCAGCTTTTCAAGCACAGGGGAAAGGGATGCAGAAGTTTGGGGAACGGCAGATATTGTGTCTTCTATTATGGATATGGTGGCATCAAGGCGGCAGGAGAGGTGCTCGGCTTGGACAGAAGCAAAATTACCTTTCTGTGCTTCGCGGTCCCTAACCTGCTTTTGCACTTTTATCCCAATTCCTTTCATCCGCTCGCCCATGTTAGCGAGCCGCTCTTTCCACTCGCCTATCTTCAGTGGGGGCTTTTCTTTTTTTTCTTCAATTTTCAGCCCTAACTTGTCTTCGCCCATTTTGTGCCTTTTCTCAAGCTCAGCCCCATTGCCGCTAAAAAAGGGGGCGGCAAAAAGAGAGGCTGCAAGCACTGCCACAAGAAAGGCGGCGACAAGCATTCCTCTTTTCCAGACTTCCATAAAATCACCTTGCTGTGATGGGCTGGGGCGTTTTTATTTATATATTTTCTTTTTTGTTTAGAAAAACAAAGCTTTATAGATGCTTATTTCTTCAAGATAAACTTTATTGTTGCTTTTTTTAGTTTATAAACCCATAAATCTGCTTTTTGTTGAAGCAGGACGAAAGGCGGTTATTTAAAACTATATTGAGAATTGGCTGCATGAAAAAGTGGGAAGCGCTCCTTGTGTTTTTGGCTTTGCAGCCTGTATTGTTTGGCGCAATCCTTCAAGGGACGGTCTATGACTCTGAGACGCTTGAGGAGGCAGAATGGGCAATAGTGAAAATAAATACCATCCCCGAGCAAACAAAGGTCGCAAAGGGAGGGGAATATTCTTTTTTTGTCCCCGCAGGCAATTACACAATAACTGCCTACTCTGCAGGCGGAGAGCGAGTTGCAGCTGAAAATGTTGAAATAGAAGGGGATGGAAATTTTACGCTTGACTTGCTTCTTTTCCCAAAAGAAGGCCTCTCTGTGCCAGCTGTTGAAAAAGAAGAGGAAATTGGAGGGGAGCTTTCAGAGGAAATTGAAATTGGAGGTGCAGGCAGCGGCAAGGCTGAAAGCGAAAGGGGTTTTGTAGATGCCGCAAGGAGCATCGCCTTAATTGTAATATTTGGCTTGATTGTGCTTTATGTCTTGAAAAAAAGAAAATTCACAGGAAAGGGGCGGGAAGAAAAAGGCGGGGCTCCAAGGCCCATTCGCACCTTAGTTGTTGAGCCAGAGCAGAGGGAGGCTATTGAAATTATAGAAAAATCTGGCGGGGCAATCACACAAAAAGAGCTTCGCAAAAAGCTACCTTATTCCGAGGCGAAGGTCAGCCTCCTGTTAACCGAGCTGGAGCAGGAAGGAATTGTCAAGCGCTTCAAGCGAGGAAGGGGGAATATAATTAAGCTTTTGAAAAAATAAAAGAGGCGATAGATATGAGCATATCTGAATGCCCGGTATGCACCTACCACATTGCCCTGCCACAATATATGAAAGAGGGAGATGAGATGCCCTGCCCTGACTGCGGGGCTTTCCTTCGGCTGGTCAGCTTAAGCCCGCCAATCTTCAAGGAGATAAAGGGGGAAGAGTGAGCATGAAAGGAAGGCTGTTTGCAATTGTGCTATTAATCTTGGCGAGCGCCAATTACTGCGCTTGGACCCAGCCATTCAACATAATGGCAATTGACCAGGAGGGAAAGGCAGTTGAGGGTGCAAATGTCGTTATAACCTACCAGAAAGCCAACCGCTATTCAGAAAATGACGGCAGGATAGAGGGAAGGACCGATGAAAATGGGCAGTTCTTTGCCGTTTTGTCAAATTCTGTGAAAGAAGAGTTTGAGAACCGCAAGGTTAGGATTTCAATCTCGCACTACTATGGCGGAAATGAGACCATAGATGAAGTGGCTGAAAACAGCGAAAATTTCAAGAATGTGATCTGGGTTGCGCCTTTCAGGGTTGTCTCATTGAGCGTGATGGTAAGCGACAGCGAAGGGATGCCAATAACTGGCGCCCCTGTCTCCGTATATGGCATAAAGCTACAAAAGTTGACAGATGAGCTGGGCATTGCAGTTTTTCCTGTTGCGGCTGGCTCGCCTGCCGCAGGAGTGGTCAGATACAAGGAAGGGTTTTACCCCTTCTCAGCTGAAGGAAGCAACGAAGACTATTTGGTAGCGGTAGTTGTGCCTGCAGAGAAAAGGGAGGGGAATGAAAGCAAAAAGCTGCTGGTGGACATCAGGGTTGCCCTCCCTGACGAAACCCCGGTGCCCTTCCTGCCCATCAACTTGACTTACAGCGGAAAAAAGCAGTTTGGCAGGACTGACAAGGATGGAAAAGCCTCTTTCTTAGTGGATGGAACGGGCGGCAATGCAAGCCTTGAGTTTGTGCACAATGAAATTTCCTACAACAAAAGCTATGAGGTTCGCGAAAACTTCTCTGCAAAAATAGTCTTGGAGCCTGCCCTTAAGATAACCTCTTTTCTTGCAAAAAAAGAGAGTGAAAATTGCTACAAGGTAATCGCAAACATCAGCGACCCGCGCCGCCATCTGCCAATCGAGGTCCAAATCACAAAAATAATGCCTTATTTTAATAGCACCCTGCCAACAAAAATTGAGGAAGGGAGCCTGTTTTACACCCAACTGTGCATCACAAGAGACACCAAGGTCCAAGCCTCGGCTTGGAACAAGTATGATTACTCCAAAAGCGAAATTATTGAGCTAAAATATGTTGCACCCAGCCCCCAGCCACCACCCCCGATTCCAACCTTGGTGCTGCCACCGGAAAAGGAAGAAGAAATTTCGCTGGAAGACATGGCTCTTTCTGTTGCCATCTTTGCAGTCATCGGGGCGGCGGTCGCCATACTCATCACGATTAAAAGCAGGTTCGGGGAGATTAAGCGCTCCATCACCATCTTTTTAAGGGACATGCTCGGAAAAATGAGGCCTCCTGAAAAGGCAAAGGAGCAAAAGGAAGAACCGAAAGAAAGCAAGAGCAATGGACAGCCTGAAAAGAAGGGCAAGAAAGCCGGCAAGGAAGAAGGCGCAAAGCCAAAGTAAGGCTGCCTCATTTTAGGCGTATTGTGTCAAGGTCCATTGGGGCGCGCGAATCTATATGGAGGGCTTTTGAAACCGTCCGGCTAAGGTCGTCGCATTTTGTCTCATCTCCATGGAGGGTGAAGACTCGCTCAGGCTTTGGGCGCATGCTCTTCAGGAACGAAAGAAGCTGGGAGCGGTCAGAGTGCCCTGAGTAGCCTTCTACTGTTTCAACCTGCATCGCGATTTTAAGCGAGGTAGCCCTGCCGTCTTCTCCGACCATTGGAACTTCCTTTGCCCCGCGCTGTATCTTCCTTCCAAGAGAAAGGGCTGACTGATAGCCCACAAAAAACAGGGCATTTTTCTCGTTGTCTGCAAGAAGCTTGAGGTATTCCACTGAAGGCCCGCCAGAAAGCATCCCTGATGGCGCAATTATCACGCACGGGTCGCCCTCTGCTATTTCCTGCCTGTCTTTTTTGACTGGCTCAAATATCCTTGACTCAAATGGAGAGTCGTTTGAGAGAATGCGCCGCTGTATGTTGTGGCGGAGGTATTCAGGGTAGGCAGTGTGTATTGCAGAGGCCTCAAGAATCATGCCGTCTAGGTAAACCGGGTAGTTGAAGTCCTTGTTCTTTGAGGCGTATTCTTCCATAACCAGCATTATCTCTTGCGAGCGCCCCACTGCAAAGGAGGGTATGAGCACCTTTCCGCCCCTTTTTAAAGTGGCTAGCGTAAGCTCCATCAACCGCTTGTCTGCCTCAAAGCGGTTTGGCTGGACGTCATTTCGCCCACCATAGGTGCTATCCAAAAATATGGTCTCTGCCCTTGGGAAAGTTGTGTTGGCTTGGTCAAAAAGGCGAGTGAAGCCGTATTTTATGTCTCCTGAAAATATTAGGTTGTGAAGCCCATCGCCTATGTGCAGGTGCGCCATGGCGCTTCCAAGTATGTGCCCTGCGTTGTAGAAGGTAAGCTTTATTTCTGGGGTTATGTCAATCACTTCTCCATAATCCACAGTCACCATGTGGGAGAGCTCTTTTTGTATGTCCTTTATGCCGTAGGGGGCAGAATAGGAAGAATTCTTGTTTGCAATTGATATGAAATCCATCTGCAAAAGCATGGCAAGCTCGCGGGTGGGGGTAGTGCAATAAACTGGCCCGTCGTAGCCATATGCATAAAGATAGGGGACAAAGCCGCAGTGGTCCATGTGGGCATGAGTGAGGACCACTGCATCAATCTTGTCAAGCTCAAGGTTCATGGCATTAAGGTATGGGTAGGCTTTTGACGGCTCAAAGGTTTCTGGGTTTATGCCGCAGTCCACAAGCACATTTGAGGTGGGAGTCTGGACAAGGGCGCAGCTCCTCCCCACTTCGTAAAAGCCACCAAGGGCAGTGACCTTTACCCAGTCGCTCTTTTCAGGGGAGGGAGAGCAGATTTTCTTTCCAAGTGAAATGAGGAATTTCTTGCGGCTTTGCGCCTCTTTGAGCATGCTTGCCCGCACTCCCTTTATGGTGCTTGAAGGCATGGTGGGAGTGCGAAGGATGTTTGGAGCCCATGCTGTGCGCTGTATTATTGCCTTCAGGGTGGCGCCGCCCTTTCCAATTACCAGCCCGGGCTTTAAAGCCTCAATCACTACTTCTGAAAATTCGGGGTTGAAGTTTATTGCAGTCACGCCTGCTTCTGGCGGGATTATCTTCTTTATTTCAGACAGCGCTTCCTCTTGCGGAAGAAGGGAGGCAGGGTCGCTGCGGACAATGATGCGCTTCCTTATTGCGCCTGCTATCTTGCGGATTAGCTGGTCGTTTGCATAAAATGCATTTATGTCCCGCAGGTAAAGGACAATGTCCAGCCCCTCTGCCTCAACCCTTGTTAGCTTGCACTCACTGGGGACAAGTTCGTGCAGCTTCTTTTCTATTTCTTTTAGTTCCAAGCCGTCGCCTTCTTTATTTCGCTGATTGCGAAATTAAATTAACTGAAAAATGACTGGTTATCCTATTGTATCAGCTTCTCAATTTCAGAGCGTTCAAGGCGCTTGAAGCCGCCTTTAGTTATTGTTACAACATCTACATTCTCTCCTGTGGCTGCATCGCGCTTCATGGCGGCTGCAACTGCCCGTGCGGCAACCCTCAGGTTGTCCTTTACCGTGCCGCCCTCTTTGTACATCTCCTCAAGAAGCCCGTATGCGACAGGTGAGCCCGAGCCTGTTGAAACAAACTTTTCCTCAGTCATGCCGCCCAATGCGTCAAGGCTGAATACCTCGGGCTTTTCGTTGCTTATGCCTCCTACCAAAAGCTGGACAAAGAACGGGTAGAATTTGTAATTGTGGAGGAGGTTGGACAAGAGCATGGCAGCTGCACGCACGCTCATGGGCTTGCCGTGCTTGAATTTGTAAAGCGAGGCTTCTGCCTGCATAAGGCGGATCAGCGCCTGGGCATCGCCCACCCCGCCTGCTATTGTCATTGAAATGTGGTCGTCTATTTGGTATATCTTCTGTATGTCTTTGTTTGCTATGAAGTAGCCCATGGTCGCTCGCTTGTCAGAGGCAAATATCACTCCGTCGCTGCACACCAGCCCGACCGTGGTCGTGCCAGTTGAAAGCACCTTGTCTTCCATCTCCTTTTTTGATTTTGTAGCCATAAGAACCCCTCTTTGACTGGAAGTTTTAGCAAAACAAACGGGCTCTTCTAATCTCTTTGAGGATAAGAGCATTAGAAGGAAGTGCTTCTATAAGAAAACAAATGCTTATAATTGTTTGCGATTCGCTTGTGATTAGTGGCTGCGCTGCCTAATATGTCTTTTGAGCCCCGCCCTTTTTGGCAAATAGAGAAAAAAGCCGCTTGCATTCCTCTTTGAGAAAGCCCCCTTTTATCCTTACCTTGCACCTGCCCAGCCGCTTGAGCCTGCTGTTTGAGAGGGAAATTTCACAAAAGCCGGCTTTTTTCGCATCGCTGATGCTTGCGCCGTAAATTATCTTGCCTATCTTCGCCCAGTGGATTGCTGAAAAGCACATGGGGCAGGGCTCGCAGGTGGAGTAGATTTCGCTTCCAGCGAGGCTGATTGCCCTGAGCCTCTTGCATGCCTGCCTTATGGCCTCAATTTCTGCATGGGCGGTGATGTCGGACTTTTGCCAGACGCTGTTGTGGGCAATCGCAACTGCCCTTCCACCTTTTACAATGCAGGCGCCGAATGGCGCACCGCCGCTTTTTATTCCCTTGAGGGCAGCGCCTATTGCAAGGCGCATGAATTTTTCTTCTTTCATCCCAAACCAACTTACAGCCTTACCACAAGCCCTTGGCTGGTTATCTCGTAGCGATGCCATGAGGGAGAGGCGCCCATCAGCCCGCGAACCCGCAGCTTGTCTTCCTGGAACTCAATCACCCCGTCCATGAGGTGCTCTGCCATCTTGACATGGCGCTCGTCATGCATGCCGCGCTCAAGCACATACATTGCAGTGGCTCCTGCGCGCCTGAACTTCCCTGTAATGAATTGAAGGAAGCGAAAGACCGAGTCTGGCGGGTTGGTTTCAAGAAGCGAGGAAATTGAATGGAAGCCGAGGCGGTGGTTCTCTGCAATCTGCACTATTTGCTCCTGCAGGCTGGAAAGCTGCATCGAGATGGCAGAAAGGTCTTCAGTCCCATTTACATATACTACAATTCCTTCATCTTCAAGCGAAGGGTCGTAAAGCTTGGAGTAGCAGTCAATCACTTGCAGCAGGCCATTTTGCTCAAATTCGCCTATCTTCCAGCCAGAAGACTCCATCATCTGCTTCCACTCTTGAAAGCCATAGTCAGTCAGGACAAATATCCCGGGCACGTTCATCTTCAAGCCCTCGTAGACAAACTGCATAAGGAGTGGCTTTTTTCCGCAAAGTGGCTCTCCGTAGAGAAGAACGTTGCTTGCAAGGGGAAGGCCGCCGCCAAGTATGCCATCAAAGCTCCGGATGCCTGTTGGAAGGAGAAGGTCTGATGCCATGCAATCACTGGTAGTTTTATGACGTGAAATAGATACGCTGCAGGTTTATAAACATTCGTGGAGTGCTCTTTGTGATGGCAACAGATACAGAGAAGATCAGGCCTTCAATAAAACCAATAAGGCGAGGAGAGTATGCGCCTCCTTCCCAGGCAAGAAAGGCGCCTGCGCCTGCGGAGAAGGCAGGGGATGGGGGGAAGGTAAAAAGCGGCATAGACGGGTTTGACCAGCTCATAGGAGGCGGATTTGAGCCCTTGAGCATAAATTTAGTCATGGGCGAGGCTGGGAGCGGCAAGACCACCTTTCTTTCGCAGTTTCTCTACAACGGGGCTGTGAAATACGGCGAGCCAGGGGTGCTTTTGACGTTTGAGGAAAGCGCCGAATCAGTGGAATCGCACATGGCAAAATACGGCTTTGACTTCAAGTCCCTTGAAGAGCAGCTCTTGTTCCAGCCGATAAATTACCGCCCGCACGAGGTAAAAAAGCTGGTGGATGAGGGAGGCGGGCTGATATTGGACACCATTTCTTCGCTTGGAGCAAAGAGGCTGGCAATTGACTCTTTAACCTCATATGCCCTGCTGTTTGACTCTGCCTACCAAGCAAGGGAAGCCGAGATTTCCTTGTTTGAGCTTTTGAAAAAGTGGGGCTGCACCTCGCTTCTTTCAGCAGAGGGGCTGCCCTCATCAAAAAAGGCAAAAGGCACAATGGGGATGGAGCACCTTGCAGACTCTGTGACTGTGCTCTACCACCCGCGCCACCAGTCTGTCAGGTTCAGGGCAATAGAAGTGACCAAGCTGCGAGGGGGAAAGCCTGTTGAAAAGATATGCCCGTTTGAGCTTATAGAGGGAGTAGGCATACGAGTATACCCTGACGAGGAAATTTTTTACGAAATAAAGGAAAAGGAGGACTAGGCAATTTACTGCTTATCAGCCTGCTTCCTGCTTCGTGCATCATCCACAATGGCGAGCCAAGAGTCGCCTATTTTTGCCAAGTAGTTCCCAAATGTCTTTGAAAGGGAAATGGTCATTGGGCGGAACTTCCGCTTGCTTTCAAGGGCGATTATTGTCTGGCGCTCCACTTTTATCATGCCTATCCGCTTCAACCTTGGAAGAACGCGATTGTAGAAGGTTGCCTTTGAGATGCTGCTTGAGGAGACAAACTTTCCTATTTGCTCGCCTGAAAGCTGGGTATTTTCCACCAGCAGCTTGAGGAACGCCACTGCTATCTCGTTGTACTTGCGCTGGTATTTGCGCGGGAAAATAAAGTTCACGACTTCTTCCAGCTGCCAGATGTTGCGGGTGGGGTTTTCGTTTGAGTCTTGGAAGGTGCGAAGCTCAGGCGAATTGTATGGGGGAAGGTAAATGGAATCTTTTGAGGGGATGCCGCGCGAGGCTATGGTGCGGAGTTTCTCCCCTTCCTGTTCATCTGCCATGCGTGGCTTTACGGAATTAGAGTTTTTATAATTGCGCCTGCTTAGCGCAAAAGCCATGGCGAAAGAGTCAGAAGGAAGGAAAACGCCACTGTGTAGGAAATAAGCCTTTGGGCAAGCGGATGGGGGACTGCATTTCGCATGAGGTGGTAGCCGTCAAATAATGGCAGGGGCACAAGGTTCACTGCTGCAACAATCATGTTAAGTGAAAAGGTAAGGGCAAAAAATGAGGCTATCTGGCGGGTGGCAGCGCTGGGGGCGGCCAAGAAAAAGAAGGAGAAGAGCAAAAGGGCGAAGAAGAAAACAATGGCAGTTGCAAAATTGGCGGCTGTGCCTGCCACCAAAACTGAATTTTGCCTGATTTTGTTCTCAGAAAAAAGCTTCTTTTCATCTATGTCTACAAATGCGCCAATCGGTATGAAGCCAAAAAAGGCAAGCCCACTGGATTTGACAGGAATCCTGTAAAGCCTGGCAAGTATTCCATGCGATGCCTCATGGGCTGCCAGCACCACTGCAAGGGCTGAGACTCCCAGCACCAAGTCCAAATTGATGCCTGGGATGAGGGGCACGCCACCTGGCGGGGTGGAGGCTAAAACTTGGTGGTCGCCCAACAAGGCAGACAGCACTGCGCCAGCTACCATTAAGCCATATGCGATTATGCTCATGGTGGTAGAGAGGGCAATCCCGCCAAGGACAAGAAACACAAAGGAAAGAAACGGCAGAATTCCTGATTCTTTTGCCTCTTGCTGAAAACGGACTCCTGCCGAGGCAAATTCCTCCCCGCCACGCAGCATTGAGAGAAGGAACAACATTGCGACAGGAAGGAGGGATGAAAGAAACACAAGGAAGAAGGTGCCTATTGAATAAGTTGCAATTGTGCTTTTCCACTCAATCTTTTTCTTTGGCATCAAAAAATAGGCAAATGAGCCGTAAGCCACCACCATGCCAATTTCTGCAAAGTGCTGCCAGAGGCCCCTGTATTTTTGGGAAAGCCTGTCAAGCAAGGCAAGCCCCTGCCTGCTGCGAAGCAGAAAAATGCCCCAGAATGACTCAAGGGAATACGCCTTTGAGATTATCACACCACATAAAGCGAGCACCACTGCTGCTGCTACTGCTTTTGCAAAGGCAGGGAGCTGGGACTCCACGATTTCCAAGAACAATGCCACTGAAAGCGCAACTGCCAGCAGCACAAATGCGAGCTTTGTTTTATCTTTCATGACGCACAATGTTGCAGCAAAAGAATAAAAAACGCCCTGTAGTTAAT
>JAOAKE010000027.1 GCA_026413805.1 Microcaldota archaeon
GAGTTTTTTGTCCCCCCTCTGCAAGCAAACGAGAGAACCCCACATAAGATGGACATCATCTGCCATTCGCCTGGGACGGTGGTGCTCAACATAACAGCAGACGCAACAAACAACATAACTGAAAGCAATGAGACTGACAATGAGCTGCTGGTGCCAATCAGATGTGGGCAAAAGCTCCCAGACTATATCATAAGCCACCTTTCAGTTGACAACAACAACCCTGCAGTTGGGGAGAGCTTTAGCGTTGTTTTCACTACTATGAATAATGGCACTCTGGATGCGTCAAATTATTCGCTGACTGTTGCTTCATTTCCAGGCAACCCTGGCTCCAAATTTTCCATTAGCCCGCTCGGCGTGGGGAATACAAGCACCTTTGGGAACAAGTTTGTATGCAGCATTCCAGGCACGCACCTTCTTAATGTGACGGCAGACGCAACAAACAACATAACTGAAAGCAATGAAACCAACAACATGCGGCAGCTTGCCATCACCTGTGGAAACATGAAACCGGACTATGTTGTTTCTCTTTCAGCCCCTCCAAGGGCTCCGCTTAATGCACAGTTTAATGTGTCAGTAAACATAACTAACATTGGGCTTGCCAATTCGGCAGTTGGAACAGAGGCAGCCTTGTATCCTGCCTCAAGCCCAGCTGCAACCCAAAATGAGAGATGGACTGTTCCTGCGCTTGCTGTTGGGCAAAGCAACATAACAAGAAGAGGAATTAATTGCGATTGGGCAGGAGCAAGGGAATACCGAGCAGTTGCAGACTACTTGAATTCTGTTGATGAAATTAATGAAACCAACAACGAAGCAAGATTCACCACTGAATGCATCAACAAGCCGGACTATGCCTTGCAGGTCACTGCACCCTCCACCGTGAGGACATATACTGACTTTTCAGTCAAAATCAACCTGACCAACTTTGGAGTTCCTGCCCTGCAAAACGACTTCAGCATCACCAATGCCTCCTTCCAAGGACAAGTTTATTCAAAGGCGCACCTGCCTCTTGGCTCATTTGAAAGCGATGTTTGGGAATGGATTTTCACCTGCACCCAGCCAGGAGTCAGCACATTGGTTGTACAGACTCTTCCGCCTGCGATAAGCGGCGATTATGACCCTTCCAACAACCTTGTTTCACTTGCCATAAACTGCACGCTGCCTGATGCTCCTGACTATGTCTCTGGCTGCACTGCCCCAAACATAGTGCCTGTTGGCACTCCGTTCTTGGCAAGCTATTACACAAGGAATATTGGTGGGAAGGAAGGGAGCACTAGCACTAAAACGAATGTATACTTTGGGGCAGACAACAGCCTCCGTTCAAAAGAAGTGCCTCCTCTTTTGCCCGGCCAAGAAACAAGTTTTACAGAAACATTCACCTGCAGCAAAGAAGGGGAATGGGAAATAACGGTAATGTCAGATGCAAACAATGACATAACCGATGAGTATGACGAAGGGAACAACCAGTTCTCCTGCCCTGTCAGCTGCGGCTTTGTAGATTATGTCCCCAACCCGACTGTGCCTGGCACCATAACGCTTGGGGTGCCGTTCTCAATAGATGCAAAGGTTGAAAACAGAGGAACAGTAAGCGGGCTTTCCGACACAATAACCAAGGTTGAAGCAGGGGGCGAAGAATTAGAAGACATATATGTCCCGCCTCTTGAACCTGGAGGTTCGTATGGAGAAGAGCGAACTTATACCTGCAATACCCCAGGTCCAACTACCATAAAAATAACTGCTGACTTTGAGCAGACTTCTGGAGAAGTTGAAGATGCAACATACAACAATGAATGGGCATTGGCTGATGCCATCTGCACTGCCGCAGACTATAAAGTAGTTGCACCTCAGACCGTAGATGCATATGCAGGCCTGCCATTCTTTGTTGATGTGAACACAACCAATATAGGGCTGGCAAATGGGACAGGCACCAGCAAGACTCGCTATTCATTCACTGCAGGAGGGGCAGGCTCGTGGTCGGTCCCGCCACTTGCGCCAGGGGAAAAGCATACCCATAGGCTTGAGCTTGAATGCCAGCAGCCAGGAGTGTTTGTATTGAACCTCGGCGCTGACTCTGACAATGAGATTAAAGAGAGCGATGAGAACAACAACAATTTTGCTGTAACTGTTTATTGCAGCCGCCAGCCGGCGCATGCCCTTGTCTGCAGCAGCTCTCAATTCAGCTCAACCTTGACGCTTGCAGCAATGGGGGCCATTGCCATGTCAATAATAGTGGCTCTTGCCTACATGCTCGGGCAGAGCATTGGGAATGCAAGGCTGCTCAACTGGGCAAAGACCGAAGCCTTCCAGCTCCTCGCTTCAATAACTGTTGCTGCCTTCATAATTTGGGTGCTGCTTACCTTGTGCAACATGAGGATTGGGGAGGTAAGCGACTGGCTCGGGCTGAACCTTCCGCCAATTTATGCAGCGGCAAAAACCCACAACCTCTTTAACGGCTCAATGATTTACCTTGAAAACCTTGGAGGCGCAACTCACACAAACCTTGCCTCCCTCCGCTACAACCTTGCCGCCTACGAAATACGCACCTCCTACCAGCAATATATATGCGATCCCCTTTGCAAGCTGACGCTTGCCAGCCAGATAATATCAATATTCGGAGGGGAGAGCGTATACCTTGCAATAACCAACAACTTGCTTTCAGTTGGCACAATTGCGCACCTGACTGTGCTGTTTGAATATTTCCTGCTGGTGTATATCGTGAAGGGGCTGTTTATTGAATTCCTGCCGCTAGCAATTGTGATTCGCTCGGTTCCCTTCATGAGGCAGCTTGGAGGGGCGCTAATCGGCATCTTTGTGGCGCTGTATATACTATACCCTGCAATGCTGGTTGCAAATGCCTTCATAACCCCTGCCTTGGCACAATACGGGGCAGGAGTCCAAGTTATTGACAGGGGGACGGGTTGCGCAGGCGTGCAGGTATTTGGAAATACGATATCCTGCGTGCCTGGCTTGAAGGAGAGTGAAATTGAGAAGGCAGCAGGAGTAAGCGAGGGGGCTATGCAGTCAATAGCTCCTTCAGACATAATAGATTCAATTAAGTTTAGCTCGCTAGTATTCATTGCTGCTGTCTTCCTGCCTGCAATGAACTTCGTAGTTATCGTGGCATTTGCCCGCGACCTCACCCGGTTCCTTGGGGAAGAGGCAGACATATCAAGGCTGGGGCAGATGATATAATGGAAAAGGATTTATTAGCTGGAAATGTAATAAAAGGGGGTAGTTGGCTGTGAGGACAGGCGCATTGCTTGTGGTGGCTTCATTCTTGCTGATTTTTTTTGCCCAGCTTGCCTTCTCCACTGAATTTGAGGATTGGAGGCAAAAATATGGCGACATGTTTAAAGAGAGGATTGACAGCTGGTGGCAAATAGCCCTTCTTGCCATATTTTCCTGCCTCTTTTTCAATGTGTTTATTTACATGGCGGCAATGGCGTTCCAGTCGCAGGAGCTCAAAAGGTATGCCTATTCTGAATTTTTGCAGGTGAGCGCAAGCTCCATGATGATTTTCTTTTCGGTGGAGCTGCTTTATACCCTTGTAAACGGAACTGTAGGGTTGTCTGCGCTTGACTTTGTAGGCAGCATCCTTGGGACTGGGCAAAGCAAGATTGATTGCGCTGCAACAAGCGACGGAAAGTTCATACTATGGAAGAGCTACCCAAATTTTGGCTCTGGGCCGCTTGGTGCATTCAAGTGCAAAATACAGGAAAAAATCAAAGCCCTTGAAAGGGCATACAACAACATATATGCGGCGAACATGAAAAATGAAAGGCTGGAGATGAGTTGCTTCAACCTTTTCGGGGTTCCGGTCTATTGTGGCTCATGGGACCTGTCGCTGCACATACAGGTTGAAAAAAGCCATTTGCTTGCAAATAAAATAGTGGGGCTACTCATCCCCCTTCACTCGCTATATGTCCTTGCAGAATACCTGCAAAGGAACATGCTCAGCGTCTTTCTCCCTGCTGGCTTGGTGCTGAGGGTTTTCCCCTTCACGCGCGGAGTGGGAGGGCTTTTCATAGCAATTGCGATAGGCTTTTTCTTCATCTTCCCGGTATTTGTCATTTTGACTGACCCGACTTTTGTAAAAGAAGATGCCCCGAAAAGAGACATGCAGGAAGGAATGTGCTTCACTGGCTTTAAAGGGGCGACTGTCCTTTTGACTGCCAACTTTGGCGTTGGGGGCGGAATGGGAGAAAGCGAGCTGGACATTTCAAGGGCAGAAACGCTCATTTATGAGCTAACGGTTGGCATTTTGTTCTATCCATTCATTGCATTTGTGATAACCTTGATATTTATACGGGCTGCCACCCCGCTTTTGGGAGGGGATTTGGGAGAGCTTATGAGGATGGTTTCAAGGCTGGGCTAGAGGTGAGACTGAAAATGCACAAAAGAAAGCCGCATTTGTCTGGTTGCTTGCTTGCAGCTATCTTGATTTTTTTGGTGCTTGCCTTTGCAGGATGCCCCTCAAGCAAGTATGTCCCTTGCTGCGTAAAGGACAGGCTTTACAACAGCACTACCCAGCAGATGCTTGCCAACCCGATGTGCTATTTTGAAAACGGCAGCAGGGGAGACAATGGAGGCTGCATGGGGGGAAGCGTAGGGAAGAAATTGCTCGAAAAAGGCCTTGCTGCATGCTCACAAGGAAAGCTTTGCGGGCAGCTAAATGAAGAAGAATGCGGAATGAGCTACAACTGCATATGGAATTCCAGCCAGCAAAGTTGCACCCCCCCAACTGACTCGGCTTATGTCTTGATGCCTGTTTGCGTGGATGCTGCCCCTCAAAGCTGCGTCAACAACAGATGCACTGCTATGGTTTGCGGGGCGTCTGAATACAATGTAGAAAGCAAGGCCTCAGCACGCGACTGGAAAAACCAGGACGCTACCAAAGCCATGCCCTCAAAAGAGATGTCTAACACGCCTAATGTAAACTTGCAGGGAACTTCTTGCGAGTTTAGAACAATGGACAGGAAATTGTACAATGAGGTGCGGCAGTCAAAGGGCTCGCTTTGGGTAAATGCATTTAGGTTCGGGGTAGGCAGGAGCTTTTCAGACTACGAGCAGGCAAAGTATTTCTTCCCTGCATCTGACAGGCTCTGCGGCTTTAACCCATCAGGGACGGTAGACCGCTTCACTGCTTATTTGAATGTCCCTAACACATGGTGTGCCAAGCTTTCATCCAACAATTACCCTGTGTATTTTCACTGCGCCTCTTACAACCTCAACTTCACCAACCAAACAAAATGCTCAATCTATTGTGATGGAAAGGCACCGCCGGATGATTGCAATATTAAGACTGCTTCCTCAACCAATGAGCAATATGTCTGCCTTTTAGACCAATTTGCCTATTCTTCCAAACAGGCTTGCATGGAGAAGTGCCCGATTATTGACCCAAGCGTTTGCACAACAAGCAGTGCCAATGCGCCTTTCCTCAAGCCAGATGGGAGATACCCTGTTGCCTATGTTGCAGACTATATGACAGGCGCAAACACAGTGGCTGCCCAATGCCCTGACGGAAGGAGAAATGCTTGGAAGAATGTGTGCTGGGCAGATGAATGGAAATTAAACGAGCCTGGCTGCGGCGATTACTTCCTAAAGGAGGGTCCGATAATTGACGGGCCTTGGTACTATATGGGGAACAACTATTATGGTTGGCGATTTGAAAATGGAAAATCTGTTGCTCTTTCATTTGATTACGACTACTATGCAATAAAACTAAAAAAGCAGTATAAAGATGCTGGCTACGACATGGACAAAAGGCTTCCTTTTGAGTGCAACAATTCTTTGCAGTGCATATCAGGCGCCTGTGACAAGACAAAATACACCAGGGGGCTTTGCATAAACAAAAGCAATGGAGCAACGATTGACTGCGGCTGCGGCATTGTTCGAAAAGATGGAAAAGTGCAGCTCAAGTGCGAAGGAATTCCTGACAGGTTCTATGCTAAAAAAAATAATGGTGAAATGATACGGGTTAGCTCGGAGATGTTTACAAAAGAGCATGAATTTTCCAGGACTGAAAACCCGGCAGAAGTGAAATTTGTTTATTACTTGGAAGAAGGGGAGGAAGGCTCTCCAGTCCCAAAGGTTTTTGAAAAGTGTGGGCTTGTGCATGTTAATACTGTGAGCGGGTGCATAGATGAGGGGTATTTTTCCATTATTTGCCCTTCAGATTTATCAAATTTCAGGGTCTATGAAATAACCTTCAGTTCCTCGGCAACGAGCGCTGCCTTGGGCAACTGCCTCCTTGATGACGACTACAAGACTAACCTGCCCTACCTTAAAATTGGGACTTATGGTTGGTGTGCGGGCTGCACTTATGCCACCCTTGCTGTGCAAAAGATAACGTGGAGTGACGTGCCTGGCGGGCCTTCTGCAAATGGGCAAATGCAAGGGTCCATGGAAAATTATGGCTGCTATGAATTTAGGGGCTATAAAGACTATAACTTTGGGCAAGCGCCAACCCTTTCTCTTAGAGATTTGAACGGAGATGGAAAAAGGGATGGCTCAACTGCTGAGGTAACGGCAAGCATGACAAGAGACCCCTATAATGGCAATATAGGGGCTAGAATGGATCACCCGGATTGTGTGGCGTGCTGCGATGAGCGGTGGTTTCTCTGTGAGGACGGGTGGGTAACGCAGACTAGCTGCGTGGATGGGCACTGCAGGGACACCAACTGGTGGACTAGGAATTTTGTCTACCCTTCCCCGCCATATCTTCGCGACAAGCTGGCTACTTATTTGCAGTCAAATGTGATGCCTGTGCTGGATGTAAGCGAAGCAGGGACAGATATAAAAATTGAGGATAGATATGTTCCTAGAAAAAAATGCGAGCAAAAAACAGGTAAAGTCTACAAGTGTTCATATGAGTCTAGGACATATGGGCCTTACCTCTCCTGCCCTTCTGGCTATCCATGCTACGGCAACTGTGTTGAAAGCTTTACTACTGGCTGGGCTTGCAGCTTAACCGGATTAGTTCATTCTTCTGCAAGCGAGTGCTATGATTTTTGCTATGGACGAATAATAGACGTTCCAGTAAAAACGCTGTATGCTCCTGTAGATATCTGCACTAAATATGGCGGGGATGGCTCTGCAATCTACGTTGTTGGGAGCACCTCGCTGATAGGCTCAAGCTCAACTCAGAATATATTTGCAGACGAACCGCTTGCAAACTATCTCAGAGGAGATGTAAAACCTATTGAGGTAAGCGGAGGAACTTATTATAAAGCTAATGGCACTGCCCAGCTAATCGCAAGGGCAATAGCCCTGAAAGAGCAGTGCCCCACCAAGCCGCTTGTAGGGCTTGCCATCACCCCGAGTGACACCCGACTTGATATTTTGATAGGCAGAAACCTTTACAACCAAGACTCCCCCCAGAGGGGAAAGCTGCATAAGTTCTTCTACAAGAATGGGACTGACCCCGTTGTTTATTCTTGGAAAGTATCAAATGCAGTAGTGGATGAATATCCTGGCAAGATAGATTTGCTCTTGCAGGAATGGTACCCTCGCTGCACTGGGGCCGGCAAAGAGAAGGAAGAGATTGAAGGAAGAATTGCATTTTCAAGGGCTTTGCTTGGCAATTTCTCAAAGCCCTCGCTTATTTGGAGGTTCCACTTCCCAATAGGCACAAGCTGCAACTATGACGTGTTCATGGACTACCTCTTTAATAATACTGGGAGGATGGTGGATGCAGGGATAATTGGCATAATATATGACTCTTGGGCAACCCCTGACGGAAGGGGCTATGGGCCAATAAGCATGACTGTCAATGGCAGCATAGTCCATACCGGGCTGAATGACTTGATTGCAGAGGGAGCCTTGGACAGCCCAACAGGAAGGGCAAATACGCCTTTCTGCGCGGTGCAGAAATATTCTAAGGCAGTAATGGGATTGACAGAGTATAGCTATGGAAGAAAGCTTTATGCGGAAAACAAGACCTGCTTCTGCGAGCCTTGCACGCCTGAGAGAATTGCAGCAGGCGTTTGCAGCGAAAATGCGCAAGATAACCCCATACCTGCCCAGGCCTATTGCAATGATGGAACGGTCTGCGCCCTGCCAAGCGGCTGGACAAACTACTCAAAGTACTTCTGCCCAGACACCTGCGTAAATTACACTGCCTGCAAGCTTTGTCCCTCATTTGGGAACAAGAAATCTGTGTGCAGGATTGAGCAAGTAGGCGAGGCTCCGTTTCTTGCTGAAAGAAAATATAGCGAGCTTAATGAAACTTCATTTGACGATGATTGGGCGTTTGTTGCTGGTCTGCCTGCAAAGGACAAGTGCTGCGTTGAAAAGCAGGAACCTGAAAGGCCTGTGCAAAAATACACTTATGCCATAATGAACTCACAAAAGCAGCGAAGCGAATTTCTGCAATTCCCAAGAAGGGGAGAGGAAGGAATTGACTGCGGCAGGACTCCAGATACATCTGTTTTAGTATATTGCGGGGTAAGGATACCCCTCAGCCAGCAAAAAATATCCTGCTTCGGGGTAGGTTAGGATGAGGCTTTGCCTTTTTGCAGTGGCCTTTATTCTTTTTTCAGAGGCAGTCTTGGCGCAGGTAGGGAGCGTGGGTTCTCCACAGCAATCTCCATACTGCGCTGTCCCGAAAGTAAAAAGCTACATGGACATCATCCTTGACCCGATGAACAAAAAATACGAGGTATTCGTGTATAATTTAAGCACCGGCTACAAAAAGACAGGGATAGACGGCGCACTGGTCTATGTTGCGAACCTAAGCAACCTTAGCAACATAAAGGTATGCTATGATGTAACCAATGCAGAAGGAAGAGTGAGCTTTCCGTATGACCCAAACGCTGAAGGATGCACGGACTTATGGGTAATTTTCTGCCCCCATTACAGTGGAGGAGGCGGAACGCCTACCTTCTCTGACAAAGAAGCCTGCCTAAACGGAACGGCGTTGCCACCCAGCTCTTGGGCAGCTGTTGGAAGATGCTCAGCCTCTGCATCCGTCCCGAAGGATTACCGCTTTGTTTATTTGCCTTCCCATAACACCCTTTATTTTTGCAACAACCCGCCAAAAGACTTTGCCCTGCTTTGCTGGCCAGTCATGCTTATTTTTGCGCTCTTGGTTGGCGCTTCATATGCCATTGGCAGGAATCCGTTCCAGGCATTTGACGTCAGCGCCCCAAGGATGGGAAGGGGCAGGCAATACACTCCAAGGGTGCAGCAGAAGAGCTTTGACCTAATGACGTATGTTGGAGGTGGACTGAGTACTGCAGCAGAAGCCACGGAGAAGATGATCGGGGCAGAGAAAGGCACAATAGCCCAATACACTCCCCTGAACTTGATTGGAAAGGGAGTTGCGACGGTAAGCGGCAAGGTGACTGAATGGGGTAAAAAAGCGTTGGACAAGGTTTTCAAAAAAGACAGCAAAAAGGGAGGGGACAAAGTGGATATACCTGCTTCTAAAAAGCCCGCCTTGCAAAAGCCAGGTGCAGCAGATGGCAAAAAAAAGCCAGAGGCCCCTTCATCGCAGCCGAGCATTGCTGATGCGAAAAAGATAGGACAAGATGTGCTTGGGCTGGTCCCTATGGTCGGGACTGTTGGGGGTGCAGTGCAAGCTCCAAGCAAAGGAGGAGCGCAGAGAGGTAAAGGAGGAAAAGACAGCGGCGCTCCCCAAGCTCCAAGCAAAGATGGAGGGCGACTGCAGGCTGTACCGACTATGGGGACGCAGGCAAACATTTATTCGAGCATGAACGTTCTTGCGGGAGCTCCAAACTTAAGAGACGTAGTTGAGATGTTCAGCGGCTCTAGCAAGGCATCGCCAAACGGCACCACCGTGCGTGCTCCTCCTGGTACGCTTGAGAGGCTTGCTTTTGCTGCTGGGCTTGAGAGCATAGGAAAAGAAGGAGGCGGATTTGGCAAGCAGCTACTTGCAGTGATGGGGTTTATCGTAAAACAGCTTTTAGGCGGGCTCCCCACTTTTAGGAACATCTTTAAGCTCGAGGGCGAAAGCAAGGGGGAGCAGGTCCGAGACTTCTTTGGCGAGCTTATTGACAACGTTCTTTCCATCCATAGTTTCCTTACTCAGCTGTCTTTCAGAACAAAGAGTTGGTCCGCCCTGCTTGGAAAGAAAATAGGCGTTCTTTCATGGGTGGACAGGCTCAATGAAAAAAGCGTATTTTCCTTCAGCTTTAGCCTGCCCATCAAAATAGGCGGGACGAGGCTGGACAGGTTCTTGGGCCCAATTCGCGTTGGGGCAGATGTTGGGACTGTTTCCGGCTTAATGGGTGGCAGCGGAAATGTTCCATATGGGCTTGAGCCGTTCAGGAGGGCTTTTAGCGACATAAAGAGTTTGGCGGACTATGCGCTTGCAGTTAAACCATCAAGTGAGGCGTTCATGACTGCTGAGAAAAATGGAGTGGTAATTGCTGTCGGCATGGATGGAAGGGCACAGTTCTACGACAAGGAGAATAGGGAGTTCATGAGCCGAGAGGAAGCCATAAAGAAAATGGGGTTTGAAGATGGAGGAGAAGCCTTCAAGAAATTCATAGATGGCGGAGAAGTGCCCTTTTCTCCTCTGAAGGATAGGAGCCTTATGAGCGTCCTTACTGCATTTGGCTTTAAGACCGGCTTTGGAAAAATCGGGAAGGACGGGTTTGAAGAGATTAGCGAGAGCAGCTATGTCGCTGCCCTTAAAGAAAATGCAATATATGAAAGCAAGAACGCCGAGATTGTTAAAGTCCTTCTTTCAAATTCTGCAGCCCGGCTAGGAGGAAATGAAAAAGAGCTGCAAGAACTTGCTGAAAAGAGGAGGATTTACGATAACGCTCAGGCAAAAAAAGAGGGCGGTGGCTTGTCATTGGAAGGGTTGGAGATCCTCATCAGGAACTACGGTGAAGACAACAAAAACGTCATCGATGCCTTAAATGAGCTTAAGTTGTTGGGGGTGATAACAAAAGATTACAAACTGGAAATTGAAAGGGGAGGGAAGAAGTTTCTGAATGAAAAGGACAGGAAGAAGCTGTTAAATGAAATTGAGTCGTTCAGGAAAGATAGCCGCGAGGCTTCTGAAATAATTAGGGAATACACTGCTTTAAACCAGCAGTATGCAGCATTAACGAACAAGATAACGGCATTTGACCAAATGGCTCAGATAATGAAGGATAAGCCAGAAGGCATGGCAGACAAGATAAAGGAGTATCAAGTGCTTCTTCGCGCTTCAGATGAATCAGAGACTCTTGCAAAGATGCAATACCAGGTTGGATTTGAAAATAGCACTAAAGGAGTTTTTGGTAGGCTGGAAGAGTGGATTATGTCCGACAAGCAAGGGCAAGAAAGGATTCTCAGCGAGGAAAAGGCGAAGCTTGAAGAGTATAATAAGATGTTTGAAAAGACAAAATATGAAGAAGACCCGGTTGCTTACCAGTCATTGTTAATCGCAAAAATGCGGTCAGAGATTATAGTCAATACCCTTGAGGGATGGACGACCAAGAAAGATTATACCCCTGAGGCTCGCGCCAAGGCAATAAGCGCCATTTACTACGCCAACAAAAAAGTGGAAGACGATGTTTCTATCCTTTCAAAAGCGTCTTACGAAGCCACTTCTTTGCTGTATGCATTGGTAAAAAAAGAGTTGGTAGAAGGGGCAAACGATTATCTTTCTTCTTTGAGGGATGTGATACGCAATGCAGGCACTTTCGGCAGTGGGAACATAGAGAAGAACCTTGCGCCTTTCATCAGGCCCCTTGAAAAGCTGAATGTTGAGGCCAACAGGGAGATTGGACCGGGCGAGGAAGAAATGCACAAGAAAAAGATTGGCATTATGCTCTCTCTTGGGAACAAGTATAACTCTGAGAAGGATGAAAAGAAAAGAGAGGTGCTGGATAAAACTTTGGACATTGTCTTTTTAACTCCGCACACCAAGCTGGACAAGAAAATAGATGGGCTGCCCTCTATGGAAGAGGTTGCTTCAGACCCGCAGAAGTATGTGGTTTTGCTGGACAAGCTGAATGTTGAGGCAAGAGTATTAGCGTTTGAAGACTTGAAAGAGAAGATATTGGCGAGGTCGTCAATGGGAGAATACGAAGGCTCACCGCTTAGCCTCAAGAAAGATGGGGGGGATGCCACAGGTGAATGGACAAGGCTCATAGACAAGGCAACAAATTATATCAAGGGTAAACTTGAAGAGATAGGTAAAATGGA
>JAOAKE010000028.1 GCA_026413805.1 Microcaldota archaeon
TACAGGAGGATGGCGCTTGAGAAGTGATGTTATGTTTGAGACAGAAGTCATAGAGGTAAAAAAAGTCAAGATGAAAAGCCCAATACTGATTGAGGGGCTTCCCGGCATTGGGCTGGTTGGGAAAATAGCAGCAGACCACCTCATTCGCGAGATTAAGGCAGAGAAGGTAGCCGACCTAATCTCTCCGCATTTCCCCCACCAAGTAATAATGCAGAAAAACGGCGTAATGAGGATGATAAAGAACCGCTTCTATCATTACAACGGCAAGAAAAACGACCTGCTTATACTTGTGGGGGACGTGCAGGCAGTTACTTCTGAGGCGCAGTATGAGGTTACAGGAAAGATGCTGGATTATGCGCAAAAGAAAGGCGTGAAGTTCATAATCACCCTTGGCGGGTATGGGACAGGGAGGGTGCAGCCTTCCCCCCGAGTTTTCGGCATAGTGACTCACAAGCCACTGGTTGAGCGCTTCAAGAAACACGGGATTATATTCGGCGAGGCAAAGGGCTCAATAATCGGCGCAGCAGGCCTTCTTTTGGGAATGGGCAAGGTGCGCGGCATGCAAGGGCTCTGCCTGATGGGCGAGACTCACGGAGGCTTTGTTGACCCGAAATCAGCGCAGGCAGTCTTGGAGACGCTCTCCAAGATACTTGAAATAAAGGTAGACACCAAAAAGCTTGACGAGCGCGCAAAGGAGAGCGAGGCATTTGCAAAGAAAATGGAAAAGGAGGCACTGGCTGCCAAGGGAATGCCAATTGAGCACACAAAGCACGACCTAAGCTACATACGCTGAATTTCTAAAAGAGCAATTCAGTGCAAATTGCCTTCTTTCCCAAAAGCAGCGCCTCAACTCTCCTTGCCTTTGCGGCATTCACGATGAAGCAAGGAACTTTCAAGGCAGAAAGCTCCATTATTTTGCCAGCCATCCCCCCTGTGACATCAGGGGTGCCAGAGCCTGCCAAGTGCCTTTTTATCTTCTCAAAATTTTTCGCAGTAACCCTCCTTACTAACTTGCCATTTGCCAAAACCCCGTCAACATTGGTGGCGAAAATCACCCGCCGAGCATTTTTTCCCAAATATGCAGTGATTTGGTCGCCCGAGCAGACAGAATAGCCCAGCTCCTCGTCCATTACCATGTCACCATAAAGAATGGGCATCTTGCCTTCTGAGAGCGCCTCAAATACAGGCGAGCAGTCAAACTCCTGTATCCTCTTGTTCTTTGAAACAACCAGCGAATGCGGGGCAATTGAAACTGCCGGCACTCCCTCTTTTTTCAAGGCAGACTCAACCAAGAATGAAAGCTTGGCGCAAGACTCCTGCACCTTTTTGCAGGCCCTTTGCTGCTCCATCGTCCGCACGCCATCGTTTATCCCGTATTTGATTACAAGCGGGTGCCCAAAAGAGCCTGCCCCATGCACCAGCACAATGTCGCGCACGCCTTCCTCCCAGGCCCTTGCAACTTCCTTTGCCAGCCTTGAAATTGCCCTTTTGTCTGCCTGCATGAAGCCTTCCTTTTTTGTAATCACGCTGCCTCCCAGCTTGAGTATCTGCATGCTTGCCTCTTGGAAAAATCAATTTAAAATGGTGCGGGCAAAAACTGGGTGATGCGAATTTTGGTTGCAATTACAGGCGCTTCAGGGATAGCCTACGCCTTGCGGCTAATTGAGGCTTTGAAAAAGGCAAGGCACGAAGTCTTTGTTGTAGCCTCGCAAGGGGCAAGGAAGGTTGCGCAGGCAGAGGGCGAAAGGCTGCCTGCAAGCGACTTTGAGGAGGACGACCTGTCCGCGCCCTTTTCCTCAGGCTCGCACAAGTTTGATGCCATGGCCATAGTCCCCTGCTCCCTCAAGACACTTGGCGAGATAGCAAACGGAGTCGGAAGCAACCTAATTTCCCGAGCAGCAGAGGTGTGCCTAAAGGAGAGGCGAAAGCTCATTTTGGTGGTTCGCGAAACTCCCCTTTCTTACATAGCAATCAAAAACATGGAGTCGGTGACTTTGGCAGGGGCAGTGGTGCTGCCTGCCTGCCCGGGCTTTTACCACAAGCCAAAAAAAGTGCAGGACTTGGTTGATTTTGTGGTGGGAAAAACACTGGACCAGCTCGGGGTTGAGAACAACCTTTTCAAGAGATGGAAAGGTAAAAATAGCGAATGATTTTGAAAAAAAATTGGCGAGATGGCGCTTGCGAACGAATTTGGAAAAGGTGAAGCCAATGCTGTCCTTTAGGGGCTTTGTAGAAAAACTGCGTAACGATGGCAAATTGATTGAGTTGAAAAAAGAGGCATCCTTGGACTTGGAACTGGCATCAATAATGAAGGAGCTGGACGGAAGGCCCGTCTATACAGAAAAAATAGCCGGGCTTCCAGGGGCGCGGGCAGCGGGCAATGTCTTTTCCACAAGAGAGCTGGTGGCAGACTACTTGGGCGTGAAAAAAGAGGGGCTTGTCAAAAAATTGATGCATGCAATTGAAAATCCAAGCAAGCCTGCGCTTGTGCAGTCTGCCCCTGTCCTTGAGGCAACTGAAAGCGAAGTTGATTTGTCCAAGCTCCCAATCCCAGTGCATGCCCCAAAAGACGGCGGGCCATATTTCTCCTCTGCAATAGTGATAGCAAACGACTCGGAGTATGGGAGGAACTGCTCTTTTCACAGGCTGATGGTAATTGGGAAAAACAAGGTAGTTGCCCGCATTTTAAAGAGGCACCTTGACCAATTCATAAGCAGGGCAGGGGGCGAGCTGGATGTTGCAATAGTCATCGGCGCTCCGATAAATGTCCTTCTTGCAGCCGCCACTTCTGTTGAGATTGGCAAAGACGAGCTTGCAATAGCGAATACTCTTTCGCCTCTCCAAACAGTCAGGCTAGAAAATGGAATTGAGGTGCCTGCCGATGCCGAGTATGCCATTGAGGCGAAAATCACAAGAGAACTGGCAGACGAGGGCCCATTTGTTGACTTAACCGAAACATACGATATTGTAAGAAAGCAACCTATAGTTGAGATAAAAAAAATCCACCACCGCAAAAGCCCCATCTGGCATGTCCTCCTGCCTGGCGGCTTGGAGCACAAAATACTGATGGGGATGCCCCGCGAGCCGACAATATGGCAAGAGGTGGGCAAATCCTGCGAATGCACAGGAGTGAACATCACCCCTGGAGGCTGCTCCTGGCTGCATGCAGTAGTTTCAATAAAAAAGAAAAGCGAGGAGGACGGCAAAAAGGCAATTGAAGCCGCATTCAGGGGGCACAAGTCGCTAAAGCACGTCGTTGTCGTGGATGACGAAATAGACATTTATGACCCTGCATCAGTGGAGTGGGCAATTGCCACTCGCGTTCAGGCAGACAAGGACGTTATAATAAAGCCGAACGAGAAGGGCTCCTCGCTTGACCCCTCAGCAGACCCCCATACTTATGCAACCTGCAAGATGGGAATTGATGCGACAAAGCCCCTTGTGGCGCACGGAAAGAATTTTGAGAGGGCTGAATGGAAAAAGGTAGATGCAAAAAAATACCTCTGAGGCATGGCTGTGGAAGGGCTAAACAAGGCTTGGAAATCTACCTGCAAAGTGCTGCTTGGCGAAGAAATAGGTGACCTGGCAGACAGGAGTACATGAAGGTAAAAAAGCTGGTGCTTTCAGAAATTTGCAAGATGCTGGAAGAAAAATATTGTGCTGAGCCAAGTATTTTTAATGCATCTTGCTACCGAAAATCAAAAATAAAAGCTGCACTAAGGATTAAATAATGCAGCATTCAGGTGATGGCAATGATTGACGAAAAAGACTTGTCTTGGAATATTCCGCCAATTGCGCTTGTGGCATATGCAATTTCCATAATCGCAATCCTCATTTTGCTTATCGTCTTCCCCATATGCGCCATCCCTATTGCCTTGGCGGTAATTTTGAGGGTTTACTACGTGCAGTTCGTGGTGAATAAGAAAAAGAAAGAGGCTTTAGCAGCATTTTACAACTCGCTTAGCCCCGAAGACAGGCAGCGGTGCTTCTTGCAGAGGTACGACTCTCCCACGAGCATGTTAGCCAACTTTCTCCTGCCAATTGACAAAATAGAAGACTACCGCATACTTTCTTTTAGGCCCGATGCGATTGAAATACACGAATTTGCAGGGACAAACACCCTGCCAACAAAAAAGATTTATTCTCGCGAGAAAATAGACAGCATTGTTAAAAATGACCTAAAGATTATGAGAAACATCCGCTTTGATCTGAGAAATGAAGATGGAAAAATAGAAAACCTGTTTGTCTTTTCCCACACTACCAAGCACTTTGAACAGATGGAGCAGCTTGTAAATGAATACTATGCAGGGCTCATAAAATAGGGCTATGGCGCGACCTGCAAAATCCAGCTTGCAAAAGAAGAAAGGCAAGCACTTGGCTGCAAATTGGGAGAAGGAGCTGGTGCAAGCGAATGGAATTGACTAGGCGCGAACAGCAGATGCTTAACGGAGAGCTTGGAGAGGCAGTGCAGCAGTCAATGGAAATACTGGTGGCGCTTGGAAAAATTTATGGCGCAAAAAGCATGATTCCGATTTCTTCTTCGCAGGTTGCAGGGGTTTCCTACAAAACGATTGGCGACGCAGGGCTAGAATATTTGAAGGATATTGCAAAAAAGGGCGCAAGGGTGGGGGTTCCGACCTTTCTCAACCCAGCAGGCATGGACCGAAGGCAGTGGAGGCAGCTGCGCATACCGGCAAAATTTGCAAAAAAGCAGCTTGAAATCCTTCGCGCTTATTCAAAAATGGGGATAATGGCAAGCTGTACCTGCACTCCCTACTTGGCTGGCATCCGCCCCAAAAGAGGCGAGCATGTCGCATGGTCCGAGTCCTCTGCTGTTGCGTTTGCAAATTCTGTCCTTGGGGCGCGGACAAACCGGGAAGGCGGTCCCTCGGCTCTTGCAGCTGCAATCTGTGGGGTGACTCCTAATTATGGCCTGCACCTTGATGAGAACCGAGTGGCAGGCTTTGTGGTGAGGGTAGAGGCTGAACTGAAAACAGCCGCTGACTTTGGCGCGCTGGGATATGCAATAGGCGAGATGGCAAAAGGAAGGAACGTCGCATTTGCAGGGATAAAGTCAGCCTCAGAAGACCAGCTAAAGTCCCTTGGCGCTGCAATTGCTGCAACTGGCTCAACCGCGCTTTTCTATGTCAAGGGGATAACTCCTGAATATGTGGAAGGCGAGGCAGCCGAAGAGGTTGCATTCACGCAGCGCGAGCTTGAAGAGACAAAGGAAAAAATGGGAGTGCCTGAACAGCCCCAGCTTGTTGCAATCGGCTGCCCGCATGCCTCAATTGAAGAGATAAGGGAAGTGGCGCAGCTTGTAAAAGGCAAAAGGCTTGCCTGTGACTTGTGGGTTTGCACAGCGCGAAAGAACAAGGAGAGGGCAGACAGGCTGGGCTACACTGCGGCGATTGAAAAGGCAGGCGGGAAGATAGTCGCAGACACCTGCATGGTGGTTTGCCCGATTGAAGATATGGGCTACAGGGCAACTGCCACAAATTCTGGAAAATCTGCCAAATACCTCCCTTCAATGTGCGGGCAGAAGGTTGTCTTTGGCGACTTGAAGGACATAATACGGGTGAAGAAATGATTGTGAAGGGAAGGGCGATTAGCAGGGGGGTTGGCAGGGGAAAAGTGCTGCTCAGCAAGGATGCGATTTCGTTTTTAGGCGGAGTAGATGCAAAGACGGGGGTGGTGATAGAAAAGGGCCACTGCCTTGAGGGAAAATGCATAGCAGGGAGGGTGCTTGTTTTCCCAAGGGGCAAGGGCTCAACAGTAGGCTCATATGTGATGCTTCAGCTTGCGAAAAACAGAAAGGCCCCGGCGGCGATAATCAACTTGGAGGCAGAGCCCATAGTTGCAGTTGGGGCGATAATTTCCAAAATTCCGCTTGTGGACAAATTGGGGCGCGACCACTATGCGCTCCTCAAAGACGGCATGGAAGTAAAAGTGGATGGAAAAAAAGGCGAAATTGAAATTTTTGGAAAGTGATGCTTATGGAAAAGATGACTCGGAGGGAATTTGCAAAAAGGGTGGCGCTTGCAGGCGCCTCAATCCTCTTGGGAGGTGCAGGCTGCTCATTTTTTGCCCCAAGCCATGCCAAAAAGCCCCCCTCACTCATGGAGCGAAGGCTGGCGCTAGGCGAAGTGCTGTTTGAGTCAAGGGAAGGAATCAAGCTGGTCTTTGAAGGGATTGTTGAAGAAAGAGGAGGGAATGCTGCCTGCCTTGGGGTAGCCAAAGGAAGGCACAAGCTCGGGGACATTTACCTTCGCCAAAACAAGCCGGCAGATGTCCTTTTTCTAAACGGAGAGGTCTTTGTCAGGTATGAAGGCGAAAGGGGATTCTTTCTTTTAGGCTCAGCCAAGCTTGAAAAAGGCGAAGAGCCAGACAGCCGAATCATCCATTTTGAGTGCTTCAAGGCAGAGGGCGCATGTGCAATTTTCGGGGTTGCCATGCTGCCTTCAAGGTAGCCCTACCACGGGACTTTTTTAAGCCCAAGCCTATTGGCAAGCACATTCGCGCCAATATGCACAAAATAAGTCAGGACTGCAAGGAACAAGACGCTCTCCAGGCTAACCAAGTGGCTTGCAACAGGGTAGGCAAATGCAATCGCGAAGAACAAGAACATTAGCTGGTCCATCACCCATGAGGGCTTTCCCCGAGGTATTTTTTGCCGCCTTTTGATAAACGAGCCTAACAAGTCCCCTGCCATGGTGCCGCTCCCAAGAAGAAATCCAGCTATCGTGTATTTTTGCGCAGAACCATACAGGTCGAGCCAGCTTCCAAGCAGGGCCAGCCCTTCAATTGAACCCACCAAAACAGCTGCGCATATGCCTGCAAAAAACCCGCGGACCGTCTTTCCATCGCCAAATACCCTCTCCCCATCGGCAAACTTTCTTTTTGCATCAAGGGGCTGCCCGCCGCCAAGCAAGACAGGGGTTGCATTTGCAAAATAGGAAGGAAGGATAAACAAAAGCGAGCGAATTGCCATCTCCCAAAGGTCCATGCCAACCACCCTATTTTTGAGGCTAAGCTTAATTAATCTTCAAATCCCTCCATTGTCGGGTAATTAATATGAAGCAAAAAAACAAAGCATCCTCGCCTGGCACAAACTACCTCCTTTGGCTGGTAGGCGGCATTTTTTTACTGGCATTAATAGTGGTGGCATTCTTTGCCTTGATGGAGGCTTCCCCACTTTTCCCCCTGCAAGGCTGCGTTGGAATTGTTGAAATAGACGGCCCAATAATCTCCAAGGACATTGATGCAACCTTGCTCTCAGATGAAGTAAAGGGGGCAGAGACAATGGCAAAGGAAATAGCCTCGGCAAAAAAACGCCCTGAGGTGAAGTCCATCTTAGTTATTATAGACTCGCCCGGTGGTTCAGTGGTAGGCAGCAAAGAGCTATATGAAGCACTGCGCAAGGTTGGCAAGCCAACTGTTGCTTACATAAATGAGCTGGGAGCTTCGGGAGGGTATTATGTTGCCGCTGGGGCAGACTACATAGTTGCACAACCCGATTCAATAACAGGCAGCATAGGTGCGCGCGCCACCTTTGTAGACTTAAGCGGCCTGTTTGAAAAGATAGGCTATAGCGAAACCACCATCAAGACAGGGGAGATGAAGGACATTGGGACCTATTCTCGGCCCATGACTGCTGAAGAGCGCGCGGTGATAGAGGGAATAATAAACGAAAGCTTCCAGCAGTTTAGGTCAGACATAGAAAAGAGCAGGGGAGGCAGGCTGGACAGGGCAGAATTTCAAAAGATACTGGATGCGCGAATACTCAGCGGCAGGCAGGCAAAAAGGATAGGCCTTGTGGATTATTTGGGAAACAAAGAGTTTGCCTTGCAAAAGGCAGCAGCCCTTGGAAATATAACAGCCGAAAAGCCGCCAACATGCGCCCTCTCTTCCTCTGAAGAAAGAAAGGGCCTGTTTGGCAGGCTGTTTTCAGAGGAGTTGGGCAGCATTGCAAACAGGTTCCTTCCAAAAATCCTTTACCAGTAGGTAGTGATAATGAAAGAAAAGCCCTCTTATGCAGCCCAATTATCAGCCATCGTAATAATTCTTTCTGCCCTATTTGCTTATTTTTTGTTTTACCAAAAGAGCCCCGAAGCTCCAGGCAGCAGGGAAATCCAGATTTTTCTTTCCCCTGGGGAATTCATAGAGGGCTCGCCGGTAAGGGCAGAAATCTTTTCAAGCTGCGGGGACTTTGAGGTATTCTTAGACGGGCACAAAATTGCAAGCGGAAAAAGCCAAAAAGAGGTGCAAATTGAGGCACAGGCTGGCGAGCACCTTTTAGTTGCAAAAAGCGAAGGGTGCAAGGCTGAAAGAGGGTTTGTGGTTCTCCAGCGCCAGTGCAGAGAAAATGAGAACAGAAGCTGCATGGTCGGGCGTTGCCCAGGATTTCAGACCTGCCAGCAGGGGCGCCTTTCCCCATGCATCTTGCCCCAAAAAGTTTGCGTGCCAGGTGAAAAGCGAGGCTGCACCATCAATGCCTGCCAGTTTGGAAAGATGGAGTGCAACGAGTGCGGGACAGGATTTGGCCCCTGCCTGCCCCACCAAGACAGCTATGAGGCAAATGCGATTGTCTGCCCACAGGCAGGGCAGTGATTCCAATCTACTGGCCAACTATGCTTACTCTTCGGCTTCTTCCTCAGATGATGCCACCTGGGGCTTTCCCTTCTTTTTGAGCCTTGCCCTTATTTTTTCAAGCTCGGCAAGGGCGCGCTCCAGCTCCTTTTCTTCTTCTAGCTCGCCTTCTTCTTCCTCAACTTTCATTCTGCCTGTTTTTTTAGCCTCTTCAACCTCATCTTCCAGCTCTTCTTCCTCACTTTCTCCCCAGCCTTTAAATCCGCCGATTTCCCTCTCTTTTAGCCCAAAATCAATTTGGTTTTTGGCAGGCTCGGCTGACTCTATTCCTTTGCGCAGCATCTTTTGCCTTCTCTTTTCAACAAGCTCTTTTGTGATTCTTGAAAGATGGTCTTCTTCTTGTGCTTCTGCCTGTGATGGGGCAAATGAATAGGTCTGTGTGTACACCAACGCACCGCCCCTCCCTTCCATGCTGCCGGCTTGCCCTTCCCAGCCAGCCTGCGCCCTTGAAAAGATCAGGTTGTAGGCAAAGGCCATCAAGGCAAGGGCTGCCAAAGCTGCAAGTAGAGTGGGCGCAAACCCAAAAATTTCAGAAACAATGTCTGGAGAAGTAGGAACTGCAGCCGCAACAAGCGGCTCCTCCTTTTTCAGGGGCAAAAATTCAGTTGAAACTGGCGCGCCAATCTCATAGCCATCCACCACATAGGTGTAAAACCCATCTTCTTCTGCTTCAAATGAGGCAAGCCCACGCTCATCACTCTTGACTTCTTTTTCAAATCCAGCTGGGGAATAAACCTTGACAGGGGCGTTGGGGGCAGGCTCCCCTGCAAAGGTGCGGACCGAGAGCTTAACCTTATCACCCACATTTGCGCTTGCTGGGGCAGAAAGCAAAAGCTTGGCAGGGACAGATTCCACTGTTGGCGGAGGAATCAACTCAACATTTCCCTTTTGAAGCTGGGCTGAAAAATAATAGGCTATCTTTCTTTTTTCGCCCCTTGCAAGAGTGCCAAGCTCCCAGGTGGCGAGCCTGCCAGTTACCATGCTTGGCTTGGCAGAAAAGCTCAGCCTTGCCCCAAAAGGCAGCTGCGCAAGGCTCTCAGTAAGCTTTACCTCTTTTTGCTCAGCCGAGCCTGCATTTTCAACAGTCAAGGTGACGCCTGTCCAGCCCCCGCCTCCCTGCATTTCCTTTGGGCATGCCCCAGGCATATTGGCACAGGCGCCTTGGTCCGAGGTAATTATCTCCCTTTTTATCTTCGCCCAGCCCGAAACAAGGTAGTCTGCCTGGTATTGGGCAGCTGCAACTATGCTGCACGCTGCTAGAAACACTAAAATAAACACCGAATATTTTGAGACCATAATCTCCAAGGTTATTTTGGTCGCTTTTGTATTTAAATATTAGTATTATGTGGCAAATCATGTGTCAGTCCTGCTGCTTGTGCATTCCTCTCCTCCCATATATCTTTTTCCTGCGGCCTTCTCGGAAGATGGGCTTTTTTGGCTCTGGGAGGAGGGGCGGGAGCCCCAAGTCCTTTTCAAACCGCTCCCACTCAAAATTTACCTTGATGTGCCTGCCGCTTTCAATGTCTATCAGCACAAACTTCTGGTTTTTTATCTCGAAGTTCCTCAAAAGAAGCCCCTTTACCTCCTCAAGCCTCATGGTGTGAGCAAGCGAGCTTGTGATAAAAAAGCACAGGTTTGCCCCTGATTCATTTAGTCGCTTTAGCGAAGACTTGAACTCTGAGACATTCCCAAACTGCAGCTCAAATGCAGCAGTTTGCCCATCCTTGCGAATAAAGAAAAGCCAGCAGGGAGACTGGGCTTCCAAATAGCCGAACTTGAAGGCTATTGCAGAATACCTCTCTGCAAGCGAATCCACCAGCTTTGCCTGGGGCTTCTGCACCCTTAATATCTCTTCAATAAAGTCCACATCCTATCCTTTCTTCCAGCTCATTTTAAAATCAATCTCCACCCAAATTAGCGCAGGGGCTTGTTATGGCTGAGTTATCCGTTGAAGAGGGAGCCTATCTTGTGGGGCTTGCAAGGAGGGCGATAGCCTCTTACCTTGAAAGCGGCAAGAAAATGCAGCCTGAAAAGAAAAGCCCAGCCCTTTTTGAAAAGCGAGGCGTTTTTGTCACCTTGGAAACCTACCCAGCCCGCGAGCTGAGGGGGTGCATCGGCTACCCCCTTCCAATAAAGGAGCTTGCACCCGCTGTGGTTGACAACGCCCTTGCAGCTGCCTTTGACGACCCCCGCTTTCCCCCGCTTGAAAAAGAGGAGCTTGAAAAAATTGTAGTAGAGGTCTCTGTGCTTTCTGTCCCTGAGGAGATAAAGGTAAGCTCTCCTGAAGAGTACCTGAAAAAAATAAAGATAGGCAGGGACGGGCTGATAATAACCTATGGCTATTCGTCTGGGCTTTTGCTTCCCCAAGTGCCTGTGGAGTGGAATTGGAATGTGCAGGAATTCCTCTCCCACTTGTGCGAAAAGGCAGGCCTGCCGCGCGAGATGTGGCGCTCGCCCTCTGCAAAGATAAGCCGCTTTGAGGCAAAGATATTCTGCGAGGAAAAGCCTGGCGGCAAGGTATTCATAAAAAAGCTGTTTAGGTGAGCCCTTTGAAAATAAAAGCAACAAAGACAAAAGAGGGCGTGTTGCTTTCAGGTGAGATTCCGCCAGAGCTTGCCTCTCTTTCGTCAGCCGAGCTGTTTCACCTTCGCGACGGGGCTTTTCTCATCCTGCCCGAAGGGCTTCTTGCAAGGCCAACAGCAGAAAAAAAGAGGGAGCAAGCGGCTCCCCAGCTTTCAGAGGAGGAGATCTCCCTGCTTCGCAAGCTTTCTTTAATCAAGTTTGAAAATCGCACCCCAGCAGAAGTCAGCCAGACGCTTTCAAGCAATGAAAAGAAGGTATTGGAACGGCTGATTGAAAGAAAGCTTGTTGAGGTTTTCAAAGGCGGCAAGTATTCCCAATCAGGAGTTTACAACCTCTCAGACAAGGCATTTTCCATCGCAAAGGAATATTCCTTGAAGAAAAAGGAAGAGGAGCAGCAGACAAAAATACCGCCCTCCTCGCCAGAGCACCTACAAAAGTTTGGCTGGATGGTGCTTGAAACTGAGGCAGAAGCCCGAAATTTCGGCAACAACTTTGCAGCCAAGGTGCGCTCAGGAGAAGTGATGGGACAGCGGGGGTTTGACAAGCGGTTTTATTTTGTTACCAAGGGCTTTCTTGAGTCAAAGGAAAAAGAGGTGCTGTCTGCCGTTGGGAAGTCCGAAAAAAGCACTGATGAGATTGCGCGCCAAGTGGGGATTGAACCGGACGGCTGCCTTGCCCTTTTAGTCCACCTCTGCGAAAGCGGGGAGGTAATGGAAAAAAAGAGGGGGCTGTTTGTAAAGACCTGAGTGGTTTTGTGATACGCATACGCGACCCCTTGCACGGGACAATACAGCTTTCAGAAGCAGAGGAGGCACTGCTTGACACTCCGCAAATGCAGAGGCTGAGGGGGGTGCGGCAGCTTGCCATGGCA
>JAOAKE010000029.1:0-11357 GCA_026413805.1 Microcaldota archaeon
CTTTATATACGCTTTCTACTTTCATCGCGTACTGCTATACCAAGCACGGATTTCCGCCCTGCCATAATATTCTTTTCCCTGGCTCTTTGCATACACGAATGGCATCACCAGGGTTTGCACTTCGCCACCGGCATATGCACAGTACGGCTTTTGGGCCGAATAGAGAAGATTCGAAGGATTAGGATAAAGGGCAGCTACTTCGGCCTGCGAAAGCGGTCGGTCGTATATCTGCACTTCGTCAATTGAGCCATTGAAAAACAAAGGCGAGCCGCTATAAGCCGCCCTTCCAATAAATAATGGGTCATCTCCCTGCACCAGTGTGCCCCATGTTGGAGAGGAATGGACTATTTGTCCGTCCAAGTAAATGCGCAAAGTAGAAAAAAGTGAATTATAGGTAGCTACTATAAAGTGCCAATTGCCATCGGATATAGAGTTGGTTATTTGCCTGTTGAAAACACCATTCGTGGTCGCTATTGTAAAAACAGGCTGCCCTGTGCTTCTAACCCTTAAAGCATATCCTCTTGAAACTGAAGCAGCATCGTTTGTTTTGTCAATTATAGCTGACCAGTCTGAAGTCCCTTGAGTCTTAACCCATGCTGCAATAGTAATGCCAGTGGAAGGCACAATAGAGCTGCTGCTGGGGACTATGAGATAGCCGTAGTTTGAAGGTGAGTAATTAAGCCGAAGTGCTTTGCGAGAGACGCCGTCTTCGCCAAGAGATAAGCCGCCTACCCCTTCAGAGACTATTCTTGCAAGGTTGCCCTTTCCAGAATGGTCTGGAACTGCTGTGCTACCTCCTTCGTCCATCTTCCAATAAGCAACTAAACCGTCTTTGGAAGACAGGTCATATGCAGTGATATCCATACATATTGAAGATGGAATTGCTTGCATAACTTCCATTATTCCGCTTGTGTCCCCTGATGTTGCCGCCGTAGATAAGCTGCCGCGCTTTGCAATAACTGTGGCTGAGTCGGACAAATAAGTGCGGAGAAGAAGGGTATCAAATGCATCAGCTTGCTTGGTAGTGGTAAAAAAATACGTAATAGCGATCAAAACCGCAAGGAAAAGCAGAAGAGTTGCCACCGCTGCATCTAGAGTTAGGAACACTCCCTTGTGATAACGGTAGGGAATGGGCATCCTACTTTTCATAATCAAAGCCTTCGCTCTCTTGTTCTCCATAGACTGACCTTCACAATAACTAATTCTCCATCCATGATGGCAAGCCTTTGCACTGTTGCAGAAGAAACTGTTTCGTTTTGGGCAAAGAACTCTCCAAACTGATAAAGCTGGCTTCCATTAGTGCTTTGAACTTGAACACTGAAGCTGTACTTTCCAACTCCCATCCTCTCAGTGACTAGCTGTGTATTAGAATAGTACAAGGTCCTTAGCTGGGATATCTTATTTCTCTGCAAAACATTTGGAGATTGGGCAAGCCCAAAGGAAGGGGCGTTTCTAGGAAATGGCATACTCTCTGGAGTGCACAAAGTGCAATCCCAGCCTTCTGGCACTCCTGCAGAATATATAAGAACATCTGAGAATGCTGCTGCTGCAAACTGCATTTCTTTGTCAGCAGCTTCTTCATAATAAGTTGTAGTTAGCCAGTTCCACATAATAAAAAAAACCATGAGGGCAACCACAAAAAAAGAGATGCTTACTATAAGCTCAGCTGAACTTAGCTGCCCTGCTAGCACCTTTCTGTTTTTATATTCATCTGAGTTGTATTTTTTCATACTACGCTGCCTCTATATAAACTGTGTCGTTATAGTTCCTGCATATTATTTCTTGGTTAAGGGGTATGCTGCTTCCTACCAATACGGGCACTGTAGCCATTCCAGCAGATGAGTATCTTCCTGCTTCATAGTAGGCGCGCACTGTTCTTCCTCTGACTGAAACGTTGATTATATCAGCCGGGGCATTATTAAAGAAACGAATGGTTGTTCCGTTTCCTCCTGCCAATGCACGATTTACTGCAAGGGCTACTTGGTTTGCTACTCTTCCAGCCTCCATAGACTGGCGCTGTTGGTTCCAGGAAATACGCAAGCCATCGCTAATGATGAACAATGCTATTAGCAAGCCAATCATTATTGAAGCTATAGCAACGAGCTCAACAGACAATTGGGCGCGCATTGCCTTCATGTATCACACCTTTACTTCAGCGGTAATGGGCACCGCTATTGTCTGCACTTGTGTACCGCCTATTTCAGAAGCAACAATGCGGACCTGAGAGGTATAAATTCCAGCGGAGAGATTATTCGCAGTGAAGTTTAACCTAATCTGCGCTACTACTGGCCCGCTTGAGATAAAATTAGTTGGGTGGATGGTTAGGTTTGTATTCTGGTGGGGCCAAGAATAAGAGATGTTGACATGGGTTAAGCGAATTGTCGAAATCACCTTTATTGTCATGTTAGAGAAAACAGAGCTATTGCTGCGAGTTGATAGGTAAAGTGCTGATGGATTTACTAAAACTAGTGGCGAGCCAATGCTTACATAACTGCCGTGGGAAGTGACATTTATAGTATGGATGCCGGTGGAGTTTGGAAAGGAACCAATTAGAGGAGCTTGAGTATATGCGAAGATGTCGGAATTTTTGACTCTTATATTTATCATATTCGAAGGGACGGAAAGAGGGGCGGAGGGGGGTTTGCCTATGAAAGTGCTCTCGCTGCCAAATACAGTATTGGGAGGGAGAGTTATGGAAACTAGCTCGGTGGTCCCTTCGCCCATTGCATAAACGCGTTCCGCAGATTCTTTGAGAGATTCTACCGCTGACCGTGCCTGCTTTTCTTCCTCTTGCATAAACAAGTCCAAAATAAAACCTGATGAAAAAATAGAAAACACCAGCAAGAAGAGTAAGAATATGCCGAAAACGGCAAGAAGTTCGGCTGAAACTTGCGCCCTTTGCATAACAATCAATTTTCCACAAATGTGCCACTGCCTGAGCCGCCGCTTCCCCCTGTTCCTCCAACCCCCCAACCTCCAGCAGTGGCAGAGTAAATCCAAACACTGACTGGAACACGAAGAGATTCAGCACTTCCATTTAGGGTGGTATTAAGGATGACTGAACCGGAGTAAAAGCCGCTAGCAGAGCCGACTGAGGAAATATTCAGATAAAGTGGAAATCCGCTAGAATTAGCTGTAAAATATGTAGGTGAAACGTTCAAACTTACATTTACATAGTTCCAATTCTTAAGTGCAGTGACTGAAAGATTATGGCCTGATACAGCATAAACACGCAGCATTATTTCTCTTCTTTCATTTTCAGCCATTCGCACTGCAACCGAATAAGAATCAAGCGAAAGTATGCTTCGGGAAACTGAAACATAACCCTGATGCGCAGTCACCTTCATCATGTATCTGCCGCTGCTTTGAGGAAAGGCGCCTATAATTGGCATAGTGGTGTATGAAGATATGTCTGTTCCGCCAATATTAATGTTTATTGTGCGGGAAGGGAGAGTGGCAGGTGCGTTTGCGGGCTTTCCAATATAAGTAAGATTAGGGTCAAGGTTGGCGTTTGGGGGAATCTCAATAAAAACTCGCTGGGATGCACCTTCTCCTTGCAGATAAACAGATTCAGCGGCATCTGCCAGCTTTTCTACAGAGTCCCTGGCAGCCCGATAGTTTTGCTGCAAAGAAGCATCAGCAAATGCCTGCGAAGAAAGAACAAATATGATGAGGACTAAAAGGAGGGAGACCCCTATAATGACAACAAGCTCTGATGAGAGCTGCCCCCTAACCATGGTTGTCTCTTCTCATGCTGACATTTAAATATTTCCTGTTCGTTCTTTATTGCATGCTGTTTTCAGATGTAGCAGAGCACTTTTCAAAAATAGAGGCTACTGCCTCGCGGCTTGAGATGTCTGCCCAGATAGCCAGGCTTTTGTCTGAGTGCAAAAAAGAAGAGATAAGGCCATTAATATACATTATAGAAGGCAATGTCGCACCAGCATACGAGGGGCTTGATATTGGAATTGGGGAAAAATTCGCCATCAGGGCAATAGCCCAAACATCTGGAAGAAGCGAAAGGGAAGTATTGGCGGAATACAAAAAGGCAGGAGACTTGGGAAGCGCTGCTGAAAAGCTACTTTCAAAAAAAGCGCAGCTTTCGTTAGCATCTTCCCAGAACACCCTTATGAAAGCCTACCACTCCTTCCTGAAAATAGCCAAGCTTTCAGGAGCAGGCTCGCAGGAAGCAAAGATTTCGCTTTTGTCGGAGCTCCTAAATGGGGCGACGCCGCTTGAAGCGAGGTATTTGGTGCGCTTCTGCCTTGGTAAGCTGCGGCTGGGAGTGGGAGACCCCTCAATAATAGATGCATTGTCCATGATGAAAAAAGGGGACAAAAGCGACAGCGAAGCCATTTTGCGGGCATTTAACCTATGTTCAGACTTAGGGGAAGTCGCAGAGGCATATATAAGCGGCAAAAGCATGGCTCATTTTTCAGCACAGCCGTTCAAGCCTATCAGGCCTGCCCTTGCAGAAAGGCTTCAAAGCGCTGAAGAAATAATAGAAAAAATAGGAAAATGCGCTGTGGAGGCAAAGTATGACGGATTGCGAATGCAGGTGCATGCCTGCGATGGGCGAGTAGAGATTTACTCTCGCAAGCTTGAAAAAATGACCCATATGTTTCCTGAGATTACCTCTGCCGCCTTAAAACTGGGCACAAAAAGCATAATATTTGAAGGTGAAGCGCTGGCTTACAATCCCAAAGAAAAAAAATACTATTCTTTCCAGCAGACAATACAGCGAAAAAGAAAATATGGGATAGATGCGATGTCAAAGGAATTCCCCCTTCGCCTATTTGTATTTGACTTGCTTTACTTGGACGGGAAAGACTTGACCTTAGAGCGCTATTCAAGCAGGCGTGCTATGCTTGAAAAGGTCTTCAGGAATGCTGAGCCGCTTGTGCCATCTGAGCAGATAATTACCGATGACCCGAAAAGGCTGGAAGAGTATTTCAATAAATTGGTGGGGGAGGGATTAGAGGGGATAATTGCAAAGGATTTAAACCAGCCTTATGTGGCAGGGGCGCGCAAATTTGCATGGATTAAGCTCAAGAAATCTTATGGGGAGCTTGCAGACACTATTGATGCTGTGATAGTGGGTTATTATTTGGGAAAGGGGCAGAGGAAAGAATTTGAATTTGGGGGCTTGCTTGCCTGCGTCTTAAATGAAGAAACTGGAAAACTTGAAACAATCGCAAAAATAGGCAGCGGATTTTCAGAAGATGAGATGGTGAATTTGCAAAAAATGTTGGAGGAGGCAAGATTAAAAGAAAGACCAAAGGAAGTCAATAGCAAGCTAGTGCCAGACTTTTGGGTAAAGCCAAAATATGTCATAACAGTGGCAGCAGATGAGATAACCCTGTCGCCTATGCACACCTGCGGCATGGTAGGCGAAACTGGCTATGCCCTTCGCTTCCCGCGGATGATATCACTGCGCGATGACAAGGGGCCAGAAGACATAACGACTACGAAAGAAATAATGGCCATGTTTGAAATGCAGAAAAAAAGAAGACATGACTAACGGGCGATGATTGTCAGCTTTCCATCAGCAATTTCAACAGTCACGCTCATCTTTGACTTTGTCAGTATTTCCAAGAAAACCCCTGCGAAGTCAAACTCTTTTTCTTTCCGCACGATTATCCTAAAGCCGCCATAATATGGCTCTACCTGGCCACTGCTTCCAATTAAGGTGCGCAGCTGATTTTCTAAATCATCATCGGAAAGGGAGATTCGCCTTATCACCTTCTTGAAATTTTCAAATTCATCTGCAAGGCGCCGGTCAGCGCGCTGCAGATGCTTGACTATCTCCCGCCTTATCTCCCCTGAGCTAACCTCTGCCCTGTTCTTGAACTTTTTTGAAACCTTTGCCGAGATTGACTTGCACAGCTTTCCTGCTCCAGCCCTGATAAGAGAGCCCTCTATTTTCTTTTTATCGAATTCTTCTCTTCTGCCATCTTTCTTTACAACAATCATGCCATCACCCTCCTAAATACTGCAAGAAGATAAGCAAGAAAGCAGCCGCAGCTGTCGGGATTGTCACGGCAAGCCCTGCTTTGAGCCACTCAAAAAATGAAACCTTGGGCATCCCTCTTTTTTCAAGCATGCCAAGGGCGATTATGTTTGCTGTGCTGCCTATCATGGTGAGGTTTCCAAACAGGGTTGCTCCAAAAAGAAGCGACCACCAAAGGTATGTGCCGCCTATTGCTGTTGCCTGAAGGTCATGAACAAGCGGAATAAAGACTGCTACTGCAAGCACGTTGTCTAAAGTGGCGCTCAGTATTCCTGAAAGCAGCATGATTGCAGACGAAGCATAAAACCTGTTTTCCCCGACTAAAGCAGTGAAGCTTTTTGCAGCCATTTCCATTACGCCCGACTGCTCAAGAGCGCCAACAGAGGCAAAGAGCAACATGAAAAAGAGAAGGGTCCACCAGTCTACCTTTGTCTCAACGAAGTAGCGTGCATTTTTCCGCTCAATGAGAAGAACCAGGCCGCCTGCCCCAAGTGCAACTCCGAGCAGCATCGCATTTTTTTCAAGTCCTAGCGCTTGCTCAATTTGGGTGTGAAAGACAAGGGCGAGGAATACAATTAAGAAAAATGCAGAATTGAGCGCTTTGTTTGAAACTGCATGCTCATCTATTAGCTCTTTGGCGGGGATTTGGCGCGAGCGGACTGCCATTTCGCTTATGTCTTTTCTGAAATAGAAATAGACTACTGCAAATAGAACAAGCAACACCACGAAAGCGATAGGGGTGGCGTGCTCGAGAAAGTCAGCAAATGAAAGCTTGGCATTTAGCGCTATCATCACTCCAACAGGATTGCCTATTGCGGTTGCGCTGCTGCCTATATTGGTTGCAAAAACAGTTAGCATTACAAAGGGCACTGGGTTTAGGCGAAGCTTTGAGCAGATGGAAAGGACCACCCCCAGCATGAAAAGAATGGAAGTCACTTCGTCTACTATGGCCGCAAAGAAGGCAGAGAAAAACAAAATGAGAAAAATGAGGCGCAGCCCGCCTCCCCCAGAAAGCTTTAGCATTTTTGCGATTAAATATTCAAAAAAGGCGTTCTTTTCAAGGTAGCCTATAAACATCATCATCCCTGCCAAAAACAAGATGATATTCAGGGAAGAGAACTCAATGAATTTTTCAATTCCGAGAAGGCCGCTTCCAATCAACACAAACGAGCCCAAAAGCGCAAATGAAAGCCTTATCTCCCAAAATAAGACCGTGCCTAAAACCAGCCCAAGCACAAGGACAGTTGCAAGTGTCTGCTTGAATGTCAAGCCGACGACGAAGTCCAAGAGGAGAAAGGCAAGCAGTATGCCTGCGACATAAACCAGCGCCTTCTTGCTTGCACTTCCTTCTACAGGCATTTTCTCACATCGTCTGAGTGGCTTGCTTAGAAATATAATTGTTTTGGGGCATCCTTGCGCAGAGTGCAGAGGGCATTCGCCATAAGGGACTGCAATGGATATTTTCTAGGCAGATTGACCTATCTCGCCAATCTGGAGGGTGAAAATGACTAGTATATAAACGATATAGAGAATCATCATGAGCGCTCCTTCGTTTCTTTTGAATTCTCCCTTTACTACTACTATATACATAAAGACAGCGTTGGCAATTATTGCAAAAAGCAGGGCTGCGATAAATACCTGCAGCTGGACTAAGATCGGGCTGAGAACTGCGGCTGTGCCCAGCACCAATGTCAGATTGATCATGTTGCTTCCTATGGCATCTCCAATTGCAAGCCCGTAGTGCCTCTTCCTCATTGCTTGCAAATCTATTGAAAGCTCTGGGAGCGAAGTCCCGATTGCTATAAGCGTAGCACCGATGAAGCTCTTTGCAAGCCCAAGGATATTGGCAAGCTTAACTGCTGAGTCTACTACGAAGCTGGCGCTTATAAGCACTGCAAGAACTGAGATGAAGAACAAAATGAAGGCGACTAGCCCTTCTTTCCTGCTTATTTTTTCATCCATCTCCCTGTCTATTTTTTTCTTCTTCAGGAGATGCATTGAATACCAACCAGCTGCAACAAGGAGGAGGATCCCTTCATAAAAGCCAAGAGCAGTTCCTTCTGTGGCAAACTGGCTGTGAAATAGGATATAAACTGAGATGACTGTCGTGAGCATTAGGACAAGGGCGATGTCTGCCAAGGACTCCTTGCCCACCTTGAAGCCATATAGCACTGCGCCTGTCCCAAGTATAAGAAGAATGTTCGCAATGTTTGAGCCGAAAACATTCCCTGCGGCTATGTCTCCTTGCTTTGCCACTGAAGAAATAACCGACACTGAAAGCTCCGGAAGGGAAGTGGAGACCGCCACAAGCAGCATTCCAACAGCAAGCTGGCGAATTTTGAAGAAGGTTGCGAGCTTCGCGGCGTTGTCCACCACCAGCTCAGAAGATTTTGCAAGGACAATTACAAAGGTGATTAAGGTCAAGAACTCTATCAATGCCATGGCTAAATCTTTAAGGAGAGAGATTTAAAGTTATTGCTAATTTTTCCCAGAATTCATTTCTTTTGTTTTTCATTCTTGTTTTGTTTTGCGCCAATTTTGCCAAACTCATTTTTCAGGTCAAGAAGCCTCTGCCCTGCGTTAGATATCGTGTTTGCTGCACTCCCAAGAACACCCAGCCTTTTGAAAAAGTCGCGAACAGCTCCCATAGGAAGCACCCAGATGTTTGAACCCATAAAAAGAAATAAAGATTTTGGTGAAAAACAATTTTATGAAGCTAGATAGGGTAGAAGACCTTAAAAATAGGATCAACGAGTTCTGCAATGAGCGGGATTGGAAAAAATTTCACAATCCTAAAGATATGGCTATTTCTATTGCCATCGAGGCTGCAGAGCTTCTTGAGGAATTTCAATGGAAAGACAAACGCGAAATTGAAAAGAAAATAAAGAAGGAAAAGCACCGAATTGAAGAGGAATTGGCAGACATCTACATTTATTTGCTCGAGCTTTCAGACATGTTAGCTATTGACTTGATTGAAGCGGCAAAGAAAAAAATTGAGAAAAATAGGTTGAAGTACCCCGTAGATAAGGCCAGGGGCAATGCAAAAAAATATACGGAGCTGTAACCATGCAGGAGCTCGACGGAGTGAGTGGTGAATGGAGGACTGTAAGAAGAAGGCTTTATGATGCAACACTCGAAGAATTTAAAACAGATGTATTAACAAATCGGATATCAGACATTCTTACAGCCAGTTTCAAACAGTATTATTTGAGGGAGCCTACCGCGTCTGAGAAAAGGGCATGGGAGAACTCACTAAATTATGTCAAGAACGTGATAGAGTATTGTGGTTTAAAGGACAATAGGATAAGCATAGAATATGAGCTTCCTCATTGCCATGACAGGATAGACGTCTTGCTTTTCGGAAAAGATGAAAATGGCCAGGCAAATGTAGTTCTTGTTGAACTGAAGCAGTGGTCAAACGACGCAGTAAAAGACTGTGAAAACGAAGGGAATATCCTTGTCAAATATACAAGTTTTGTGGAACGCGAGCACCCCTCATTGCAAGTTGAGGGTTACCATCAGAGCCTTGAGGATTATATGTATGTTTTCCAACCTGAGTCAGGGGAAAGCCGAATTGAATTAAACTCCTGTGTTTACTGCCACAATTACTCAAGACAAATAGATCCCGTCTTGTACTATCCTAAATTCGAGAGATTCCTTGTTCGCTACCCTGTTTTTGCAAAAGAAGATGTTGCTGAATTAGGAGAGTATCTCAAAAAAAAACTGATAAACGGCGATGGACTGGCTGTTTTCAGCCGTTTTGTGACTAGTAGGGTGAGAGCATCCAAAAAACTTCTGGACCACTTAGGGAAGATGATAAACGAACAACAAGTTTTCACTCTTATAGACGAGCAGATAGCTGCCTATAATGCAATAATGAGCAGGGCAAAGGCTGCTTCGGCAAGTGGTGAAAAATCCGTAATTATAGTGTCTGGCGGGCCTGGCACTGGCAAGTCTGTTATTGCGCTTGAAGTTATGGCAGAGCTCCTTCGCCAAGGGAAAGTGGTTGAGCATGCTACTGGTTCAGCTGCATTCACTAAGAATCTACGAAACATTATAGGCAGGGATAGAAAAAGTCTTGAGAGAAAGTTTAAGTTTTTCTTTAGTTTTACAAGACACAGGGAAAATGAGCTCGATGTTCTGATATGTGACGAGGCACACAGAATAAGGAAGGACAGCAACGACTACGGCGTGCCTTACCATCTGAAGTCAGGGGCGCCCCGAGTGGACGACCTGATCAGATGTGCTAAGCTATCAGTATTTTTTATTGATGAATTCCAAGTAGTGCGCCCTTCAGAGATAGGGAGCATAGATTTGATAGAAAGGGCTGCTCAGAGATTTAATGCAAAAGTATATCGCTTTGAGCTGAAGACGCAGTTCAGGTGCTCTGGATCTGACGCCTATCTTCAATGGCTGGATGGCATGTTAGGCATAAGAGAAACCGATCACGTAATCCTTTCGAAAAAGGATAGAATGGATTTCCGCATATTTAGTAGCCCTATGGAGATGAAAAGAGCTATAGATGAAAGAAACAAAGAAAAGAAAAACTGTGCGAGGATCGTGGCTGGGTTTTGCTGGCCATGGAGTGACCCAAGACCTGACGGCTCACTAGTGAACGATGTGGTTATAGGCGATTTCGCTATGCCTTGGGAGAAAAAAGATGAATTTTGGAAGTGGGCAACTGATGAAACCGGCATGCAGCAGGTTGGCACCGTTTACACTTCGCAGGGGTTTGAATTCGATTATATTGGAGTAATATTTGGCGAAGACCTTGTATATGACAAAGAAAAAATGGAATGGAAAAGCAGACCTGAAAAATCTTATGACGAAGCTGCAAAGAGAGGAAATAAGGAATTTACCAAACACTTGAAGAATGTATATCGTGTTTTGATGTCAAGAGCCCATAAAGGCTGCTATGTCTATTTTATGGATAAAGGAACTGAGGAATATTTCAAAAGCAGAATAGAGATTTGATTTTTCTTTTGAATTTAACAGCGTATATGAATCTATATTCTGTTTTATTTTTTAGTTAGGAAACTAATTGTCAATAAAATAAGGTTGGTAATAGTTGTCTTAAGGATAATTCTCTCCTTTTACTTTTTCAATCCGACCTGTGCATTCAGTTTTATAAACCTAATTCTCGTATCTGCATTTGGCGATCGGTATGGACAGCTTAGTAAAGTCAGTCCTAGGTGAGCAGGAGCCAGCTCAAGCCGAAACTTTTGGCTCAGACCAGATTAAGATCGTGACTGTTGGTGTAGGAGGAGGAGGCAACAACACCATAAACCGGCTTATTCGCTCGGGTGTCAAGGGTTGCGAGCTTGTTGCAATAAACACAGACAGGCAG
>JAOAKE010000029.1:11367-11599 GCA_026413805.1 Microcaldota archaeon
TCGGTGCAGGAGGCTACCCCGAGACAGGCGCAAAGGCTGCGGAAATAGACCGCCCGCTCATTGAAAAAGAGCTGGAGGGTTCGCACCTTGTATTTATCTGCGCAGGCATGGGCGGAGGCACAGGCACTGGAGCTGCCCCTGTAGTTGCAGAGATTGCAAAGGAGCAGGGCGCGATTGTGGTTGCCATGGTAACTTACCCGTTCAACCTTGAGCGGGCAAGGAGAGCCAAGGC
>JAOAKE010000002.1 GCA_026413805.1 Microcaldota archaeon
TACACTGTCTCAGAAGCCACCCATGAGGACTACTATACCACATTTTCAGGAGACTGCGATGAGAATGGCCAAATAACCCTCACACCAGGGGAAACAAAAGTCTGCAACATCACCAATGAGGAAAAGCCTTCCAAGCTGATAGTCAACAAGGCAATAATCAACCATGGAGGAAGCGCCACCTATGAGACCTTTGCACCCTACAAGGTAGGAGACACTGCTGTTGAGCTTGGCCAAGAATACACCTTTGACTCAGGCACCTACACTGTCTCAGAAGCCACCCATGAGGACTACTATACCACATTTTCAGGAGACTGCGATGAGAATGGCCAAATAACACTCACACCAGGGGAAACAAAAGTCTGCAACATCACCAATGAGGAAAAGCCTTCCAAGCTGATAGTCAACAAGATAGTTATAAATAACAACGGAGGCACTTTAACAGCAGAAGCATTTCCACTATTTGTAAATGGTGCGCCCATAATATCTGGTTCAGAAAAAACACTTGACTCTGGGGCATATATTGTATCAGAAATACAGCAACCCGGTTACATGTTGGTTAGCTACTCAGGAGACTGCGATGAGAATGGCCAAATAACCCTCACACCAGGGGAAACAAAAGTCTGCAACATCACCAATGACGACATCTCACCTAAACTTATAGTCATAAAGCGTGTAATAAATGACCAGGGAGGCAAAGCTACTGCATCTAATTTCACAATCTATGTAAATGGAACTAACGTTTCTTTGAGCTCTTTCAGAGGCTCTGAGAACGGAACTATTGTTTATCTCAATCCAGGAACTTACAACGTGTGGGAAACTAATGTATCTGGTTATATAGCTAGTTTCTCAGCTAACTGTTCAGGCACAATCTCGATAGGTGAGACAAAAACCTGCATAGTTACAAACAACGACATCTTGTTAACAAGCAGAAGCCAAGGTTTCTGGGCAACTCATTACGAGGCAGCAAGCAGGGTGTGGCTCCAAATTCCGCCGGCGCAGCGAATAATTGGAACACATGACATGGGTAATGGCCCGAACATCTCAGATGTTGGTGAGATGGAAGGCAGTTTCTGGTCAAATATCGCTAAAAAGAGCAATGGCGCTCAGCGCACACAGCTTGACAAGGCACGGATGGCGCTGCTACAACAGCTTATAGCCGCTATGCTTAACGTACAGGCATTCGGCACTTATGGCGGAGATGCACTTATATCTCGAGGCAAGGCTGCATTTGTTTCAAGTAACATCACAGCCATTCAGTCTGCTACATTAGAACTTGATGCCTTCAACAACGCAGGTGATTCCTACCCATTCCCACCAGGCTTTAATCCAGGCAAAGCAGACCCACAGACAGCCAAAGCAGTGGCAAACTATACCTTCTGGGACACTCTGCCTTAATTTTAGTTCGCCCAGAGTTTCTTCCTTTTTCTTCAGTCTTTTAAGTATTTTTCTAATCTTTGGGATAATTAACTAGCATTCACTCAAAATGAGCATCTGGGAAAACAACAAGTCGTCAGAATACTTTTGATATATTTCTACAAATAGTCAAACGCCATCCTATCAAATCTCTATTTTCTTTTCCTTTTCAGGCACGATAATATTTGCATGGAATTTCTTGAATCCCTCGGCATTCTGCGTGTGCATCGGAATAAGCAATTGCGGCTTAACGTTATTTACCATTAAATACGCTCCTTCGGTCAGCTTAACGAATTAGCATCAGCCCGTCCGTCTCAAATCACAGGCTTTCGCCTCATTGATCACTTCCGTCATCATCTGCAAGAAGATTTTGCAGCCGAAACTATTCTTAATGTTTGCTTCTAAAAATAGCTTCAATGAAGCTTAAGCCAATCCATAAAATAAAGAATAGCCGCCACTCCAACGGCGTAGTGCTCGCCCTTGAGGAGAGGGGCTTCTGCGCAGTAATCTGCAAGAACAAGACGCAGTGCGCAGAATCTTCCAAGATAGAATCATTCTACCCCCTAATCAAAAACGCCTCCATTGGCTGGATAGACTTTGTGATTGACGACTTTGAAAAAGGGGCAATTGAAGAGGCAACTAAGCTTGGGTTTTCAAAATTGCTTGTCAAGAACCTAATCAAGCACCCTCGCTCTGGCTACGAAGATTTTAATGATGAAATGGGGCTGAAGATCCCTGCCATTCACGTTGATGGGTTTAATGTCTCTCTTGACCCCCTTCTCATTTTGATTCGCAAAAACATGATAGTCACGCTGCACACCTCTGAGACCAAGCGCTTTTTCAGGGTTCGCCGCTATGCAGAAACGCTCCTTCGCAAGCTGCCCAAAGAGGCATCCCAGCAGGATAAAATAACCCTCCTTTTGGTAAGGATAATTGGCGAGAACAACGCAAGAAACTTTGACTATCTGCAAATAATTGAAGAAACAGGCGATGCTCTTTCTCAAAAATTGTCGGATACATTTACTCCCAGAGAGCAACTCAGCAAAGAGATATACCACATGAAACATGCTCTAATACAGTATCTTGGAGGATTGTGGGCAACAAGCGATGCATTAGTTTCCCTGCGCCATGGCGATGCAGACCTGCTTACTGATGATGAAAAAATATTGGGAAGGATTACTGGGCTGCTAAGTGATGTGCATTCTCAAATAGACCTTGCTGAACACCTTTCAGATGTTCTTGCCTCAGGCATGGAAGTCCTTCAATCAATCTACAACAACCAGCTTCAGATCCTCAACAACAGGCTGGCTTTACTGGTCGGCTACCTAACTATAATTGGCACTGCATTGCTTGTCCCAAACACTATTGCAACAGTCCTTGGAAATTCTGCTTTCAACATGGGAGAATCAGACGTTGGGTGGTATCTGGCGCTGCTTTTAATCTCAACTATATTTTCTACTATCTTGGCTTGGTGGTGGGTCAAAAAGATGGGCTTCCTCCCTCGTGGGCCTGATGTAGGGTAGAATGGTTTTGATGGCAATTGATTTTTCGCTTGGCATATCCTGGCAGTTCGGTGTCCTCGCAGTTGCTTCTATGCTTATTTTTCCGTTCTTTAAAGGCAGGTATGCATTTGTGCTGGCAGCGCTTGGCTATTCTCTGGTTGACGTCGTGCCCGCGATTTTCGGCGCGCCAACAATCGGGCTTTGGACGCTGACTGGCGCACTCACATGGGGGCTGGTAGGACTGTTATTTACTCTCCAAAAGCCAAACGGCTCGCCCCTTACTTTCGCAAAACTCGGCATTGCAGGAACATTGGTTTTTGATGCAATCACAGGCCCAATTCTTTCCCCTCTTTTATGGGGCATGTCATTTGAGGAGGCGCTTCTTGGGCAGATTCCATTCACAGCAAAGCACCTCTTTGGCATTACTGCAGTTTCAGTTCTGGCAGCCCCATTTGTTTTTCCTTCCGTGAAAAAGTTCCTAAGCCGAATAAATTCAGCAGCCCTCAAGCCGCAAATCTCTGCAGGGTGAGCCCATGGAGATTTTAATCAAGCGCCAAGCGCTTCTCTCAGCGCTGGCGGGGGCAAAATCAGCTCACCCAAATGAGTTTCTTTGCTTGCTCATTGGAAGGGAAGAAGATGGAAATATATTCATAGAAGACACCCTTATCCCGCCGGGAATCAGGGTATTTGAGCACTCATCCTATTATTCGGAGTGGATGCAGCCGCTTATTTCAGGAGTGGTCGGGACATTCCATTCCCATCCAAATGGAGAGAAAACACCCTCTAAGGCAGACAAGGAGCTTTTTTGGAAAAAAGGGGGAATAAACATGATAGCCGCTTATCCATATTCCTTGGATGATGTCGCCGCTTACCTCGGCGGCAGAAAGATGGCCGAATTGAAGATAACAGATTGAATTGCCTTTGTGTTTATTTAGTGGCAATAAATGGTCAAGAGGAAAAACGATCTATTTATAAATATTTGTGGTAATAAAATAAAACAAGTGGTATAACTATAATAGTGTCCAGGGAGGGGTATAATGGAAAATGAAGAAACTGCCCCCGAGGGGCAGGAAAAACAGGAATTGGGAAAGAACATCTACGATTACATTACTGAAAAGGAGCTTCGCCAGTACAGGAGCATGAATGCAGAGGAGCTTTTAGCCAAGCGAAGGTACTTTGAAGAGGAGATTGAAAGGCTAGTGAAAGCAAGGAAAGAAGAACCAAGATATTACCTTGACCGAGATCGCGCCCGCCTTATTGAAGATTTTAAGAATAAGATGCAGATAATTGATTCCCTGCTTGCCCAGGCAGAAGCAGCCGATGCCGAGGAGCTTGACGCTGCTATTGTAGAAACCATCCAGAAGCACATTTCTTTGATTACCGATAAAATGAAGCAGAATGCAAAGGAGATAGAAGCCTTGCAGCTCGAGATAGAGCAGGCTCCCCAAGCAGCTAAAATAAAAGAGCAAGAGGAGGCCATAAAGAAAAGGCAGAATAGGCTTGAAGCATGGGAAAAGGGATGGAAAGCAAAGCGGGAAGCTCTGAACAATGAGAAGGAAGAGCTCGAGGCTAAGCTTGAGAAGCACCTTGCGTTCATCGCAAGGCTTGGCAAAAGAAAAATGCTTAGCGAGGATGAACTAATCGTAAAGCAAAATATTGAGGAGGAAGCAGAGGAAATAAAGGTGCAAATCGCCAAAGTTACTGCCAAAATAATCAAATTTGAAAAGAAAATAGAAGAAAAAACTCTTTCTTTAAACGAAGAGATAAGCAAGCTTGAAGCAGCGTTGTCCGCAATTAAGAAAGAAATAGAGAGCGAAGTAGCCAAAAAGAAAGAAAGGCTTCTCCAGCTGGAAGCTTTGAACGAAGAGCTCAATCGCCATCTTGAAGCAAAGGTGAGATTTCTACAAAGCCACGGGGTTGAAGTTGAAGAAACAAGCAAAGATGGTGCTAAAACAAGCAAAGATGGTGCTAAATTAATCCTTCCTAAAGAAGTTCCAAAAGAAGTCGAACCTAACCAAAAGGAGCCTAAATTACTCCCTCCCAAAAGAGTCCCAGAAGAAATTACGCCTGACCAAAAGGAGCCAGGCGAAACTGTCCCGACCAATAGCGCGGACCCGACTAGGGTAATTAGCGACTATGTTGCATTGCTTCGAGCAAAGGAAAAGTGGCGAAATCGCTTTAAGGGCAATTTCATGCGCAGAATTCTCTTAGTACGGAAGGACGATGCAGTTCTTGCAAACGAAAACCAGATTCGCCAAGACTTCCGAGAGCTTGTGCGAGAGACTCTCAATGCTTCCCCCCAAAGAAATGCTGCCCTTAAATCAATCTACGAGGACATAGGAAATAGGCTGAACCGGGGAGACAACGTCACTAGCTTAGAAAAGACACTAAGGTGGCTGCGAAAGCCGGCAGTGGCAATCGGAAGGGTTGCGATAGGTGCCGGTCTAGTCGCTCTTGGCTCACTATCAGGAGGGGCAGTAGGAGTGGCAGCGATTGCCACAGGCGGCGTGCTAGGCGGAATCGGCCGCTTTGTTGGCGTAGATGCTGCATGGGATCGCATTCGGCATGCTTGGACTGGAAGGGAAAAGAACAAGCACGGGCTGGAATACGCAGCTTCTGCCCAAGTTTTCTACAACAATGTTTCTGGAGCTAAGCTAGAAGAACGCGTAAATGCAATTGGCACAGAAAATGTTGAAGGCACTGCAAACAATGTAGACAACGCCTTCATAAAATACGCTGAGAACACAGGAAAGAACAGGATGTGGAAGAGGCTGGCTGCATTGGCAGCTGCATTCATTCCTCCAATTGCTCTGAAATACTTAGCTGGAGGAGAGGCGCATCCACAGGCAGGCACAGGCAAGGCAATACAACCCAGTGAAACTAACGCCTCACCCAAGCCAGCAGCAAGCGAAGTTCAGCCACAGGCAGGCACAGGCAAGGTCATCCCACCAGAAAAGGCTACTGCTCCGCCCAAGCCCGCCTCTGAAGGCTTCACTGTTCCTGACAAAGGTGGCATTTGGCATATCAGCGAGCAGATCGCACAGAAGTACATACCTGAATTCAAGCACCTCCCATCTGCCGATAAGAATGTCGTAGTTGATGCGATCAAAGACTACATAATCCAAGAAAAGGATAGGCTGTTTGAGCCACACGAGGTTATCCCCAGGCCGATTGAAAATGGCGGGCCATGGCTGAAGAAGGGAGCCGACATGGCCTTCAACAGAGAGGATCTATTAAAAGCAATAGAGAATGGGGTGCCAAAGAGGATTCGCGATATATTAGGCACAGACCTTAAGGGAGGCATTCCAAGGCCAAAGAGCCTCAGCAGTGACATTATAGGCAAAGGACACATAAAGGCAGGAAGGGTAGCAGCCGGCAGGGTATAAGGCAAGCCTCTTGAACTAACAGGCTGCCTGCCCTTTAGCATTTTTGCTTCAAGTGCTTATTTCCCTCCCTTGATGTCAATTTATGGGTGCAGTGCATTTTTCATTTTGACAACAAAAATATTTGCTTCCATCTCATCTGTGATTTTTTCAATCCACGAGTCAAGATATCTGTAAGGTGTTGGAAAATCCCTTTTTATTTTTTCTACTTCTTCCTTGAACGCCTTTAAGATTCTTTCCTTCCCTTCAACAGTTCTTGCAGAAAAAAACTTTTTTTGGAGGCCATTGACTCTTGCCTCAATTTGCAAGTATGTTGGCGAAATCAGCACCGCATCACAGCGTTTCCGTGCCTCTTTTGCTTTCATATCACATCCCCCGCCTTTCATACATTATCCTTTCTATCTCTTTTATTAGATTATCTGGGTCAACCTCAAACTCCATCCTTCTTTCCTCTATTGCCTTTGTGATGTAGGCCAGGGCCTCACCTGGCTTTTCAAAACTGCATGCCTTTTTGAAGAAGCCCTCTCCGAACACACCATCTACCTTGGCCTCCAAAAGAGCATAGTCTCCGCTGAAATACGCCTCTCTAAATTCCTTCTCAGCATTCGCAGCCTTAACCATCCATATAGCTGCCTCTGAACCTATTTGGTGTTGCGGCGGTTTTCCTTCTTCAACAAAAGCCTTGACGTCCATCATCACATCCCCTATCCACTTTGTCGGAGCATCAGCTACTGCAAGAGGGACTCCCAAGACTCGGTCAACAGTCTGGCGGCTGTCCTTGTTATAGTAAGTCCGTTCAGTTGGCATTGCGCGGATTATTTCTGCCATGGTTTCAACAAAAGGATCATTGAAGCCTATCCTTGCTTCCCCTACTACGAACTTTTTGGTCAATGGCTTCGCCCACGGGACCTCTTCGGCATCCCTGGTCCCAAGACAATCACTGACGTAATAAGAAACCTCAAAGTGGGCTGCTCGCCTCAGTATGTTTATATTATATGTGAAAGAGTGGTCGCTGCCATTTATGTATAGATTCCCATTGTTTTCAGTTACGCAGAATGGGTGGTCCCCTCTAACTTTGCGCAGGTGGGGTATAAGCTCCTTGTATTCGGCACTCTGGACATTAGTGCAAACAACAGAGTTTCTCTCAACCTGTTTCTTCAAATCATATGCAAAGAGCATTTGCGGGAGCATAATATTCTGGATATTTGAAAGGAGATGGCCCATGTCTCCAGTCGTTTTTGCATTTTTGAGAACATTCTTTAAGATAATAGAGATAAGCGCAAGGTCGCCAGTTATTCTACTTGGAGCAAGGAGGTCGGCAGCGAGCCCTGCGTATTCTTCTCTCAGGGGCGCCATGTTCTTTTCGCTTTTCGTTATTATTGAAGAAGCTTCAAGCAAGTCTCTTTCCATCTCATCAATTTTCTTCATCTTTTCTTCGGTCTCAAATTTGTTTAGGACTTTTCTCATGTAGCTGCAGATACTTTTTATATATCCATCCATGGCCTCTTTGATGCTGGCAGGGTCGCTTTTCCCCATTGCCTCTTCCAATTTCTGCCTGGCAGAATTCATCTCCCAAGTCATCTCCTCCGAGAAGTAGTCTTTCTGCAGCTCTACAACAGGCCGAGTCTGGAACCTTTTAGAATACTGCGCTACTGACCGCATCAGCGAGAGCCTGGCAATGAGAGCTCCATCGTGTTTTTCTTTAGTTTGGCCAACCAATTCTTTTTCAATATTCTTTTCAATTAGCTTAATCGCCTCTTTTAGCTCGAGATAGGCCAATCCCTTTGCCTTGAGCCTTTCATAAATTGTAAAGGGCACTTCTATGGGCAGCGCCTTATTCTTAAGAAATTCTGCTGCAAATGTTGTCCCATTATCCAGGTCAAATCTCGCTATCTCTTCTATATATGGGTAATAGTAGTCAAGGGCCGTTCGCCTTTCTGCTATTTTTTTCGCAATTGCATTAGTTATCCATTCAACTGCGATTAGCTCTGGTCTTGATGTCAATATGAGCTCGTCCAACCTTTTTCCGCCATCCACATTGCACAGCCGCAGTATCAGCTTGTTTTTAGTTGGGAAAGTGGACCAAATTTCGTTTAGAGCATCCTCCCCAATATTCGGGTTTTCCTTAGCAATGCTCAACTCCGTCTTGGCCACTTCCATCTTCAATCTCCACCCGACATCGCGCCCAGAGCGGATAGAGCGGATTTCCATCAAGTCAGATTGGGTAAATGGGTAGCCCCCCTCAGCAAGTTTCCTTATCAGCCTTAGCAGATGTGGCTCTTTTTTTGCCGCTTCAAAAAGCTTCTTTTTTAGCCCCACATCCACCCAATCTCTAACTTCATGGCCACTAAGAGTTAGCATCCCTTCCAATTCAAAATAAGTTTTCTTGTTTCCGCCCATCCATTCATCAAGGAGGTTTAGGAATCGTTTGCGCTTGCCAGTCAACTCCAAAAGTTCATCAGGAGTCTTTGTGGAAATTTGGGGAAGGAACAGCACTAATTCCTCAATCGTCATCTTGCCAAGGAGGTCTACGCTTCGTAGGCACCTTGACTTTATCTCTTCAAAAGGGGTGCTAGGGAAAGCTTTCAGATACAGCTGTACAAGTTCTTTGGCGATCATTCCCGCTATGCTATTTGAGTGCTTAGAGAGGGCAGCAACAACCCCCTCGTTCCCAAGTATGTCTAGGATTTCAATTACCCGGCCATCTTCTAGGAAAGAGAAGCAGACTTCATCCACAAGGCTAACAAGGCTTAGGTTATTTTTGTTCTTTTCAAAAACGCCCTTTGCTAGTCTTGCTATCTCTTGGTTGCGCCCCAAGGCTATCCTTTCTACTGTTTCTGCAGCATACTCCCAGTCCTCTTTGATTCTGGGCCTGCTATCAGGTGCTTCAACGATTTCAGGGCGTCTTTCTTTTATTGGTTGTGCGCTTGAAATGATCGATTCGTAACCTCTTTTTATCATTTCGCTTTTTATATGGTCTAAAACTTGCGGGGAGGACTTCTCAAGGGCGGCATAGTAAAGCTCTCTTAGGAACTTCTCTCTGCTCTCTTTTGACATTTCCTCAGCACCCTTTATCAGTTTTCCTATTTCTTCTACTAAGGCCGGTTCCTCACCTCGCTTTGAAGACTCTTCTAGCCGATTCAAGAAGAAATCAAAAAACGATTTCATCATGACTTGTGCGCCTTTTTCATCCATCGCTTTGGCGTACTTTTCCTGCGCAGGAGAAAGCCTTGGCTTTCCAGTTACTTCGCCCGGCTTGATTTTTAGGCCGGTTACTCCCTTTGAAACAATCCGAGGCAGGCCCAAAAGGCCCCCACTTACAAGCAGGTTAGTGACATCATCAGGGCTCAATCCATATTTTTCAGCATTCAGTGATAGGTAAGTGCCGCTTGTCCCAACCTCAATCAGGAGGAACTTGCCAGCTAATGAACTGATGCCCATGCCTGCCTTTCCAACTGCAGCAAGAGCCGCGCCGCTAGATTCGATGGCAGACATGCCAGCGGTTTGCCCTATAAAACTAAGCATTCTGCCAGCAGCTTTGACATAAGCAAAAAATGGGGCTGCCATGGTAGCCGCCATAAGAGCCCCATGGACCTTGTCCTCCCAGCTGCTCTCTTTTTTGAAAGAGTCCATTACATCCTTTCCAAAATAAAGATAGCCTGCAAGCTGGGTTGGGGGGTAGGCTAATGCAGCCACTGCAAGCAGAGTCGGAGCCGCGGTCACAAGAGGCTCTGCAGCATGATATACCTTGTCGCCGATGCCTTTGGCTTCCCTTACTTTTTTTCGATATAGGAAGCTTGAAAGCTGTTTTTGCTCAAATTGCAAATAAGCATTGTTGAATCTTTCAAGTGATTTGCGGTAATTTGCAACCTCTTCGGCAAATCTTGCGTTGCTGCTCCACCTAATTTGTGGAAGATTGGACGGGAGGAGGGAAGCATATTCTCTTTCAAGCTGCTTATTCGTGCTGCTGATGTACTCCATCTTGCCATTTATTTTATCTTGCATGCTGTAGAGGTTGAAGAGTTTTGAATACGCAAGGTAAGTGTTGGCATCTCTCAGGACGTTAAACCTGCTTTGGCAGTCAGGCATCTTGCCAAACTGGGCTCCCCACAATATGTAAGGAGTAAAGCGGCTGAGCAAATAGCTTGCAAGGGCATTGGCCGCCTTGGCAAATTCTTCAGGATCTTTGAGCGCTTTTGATACTCTTTCCAATCTTTTTATGGTCAGCTCAACTTCGGAATATTGCTTTTCAAATGTTGACAACTGCAAGCTGTTCAATACTGCTTTGGCGTTGGCGTAGCCCATCCTCTCAAGCAAAGCAACCTGCTCTTCTGCGCTTTTCGCCTCATTTATAAGACCTATTAGCTCCCTTTCGCATTTTTTTGCAAGAAGCAGCTTGTCCCACGCCCCCTTGAATGTAGGGTCAAATAAATGCTCTTCTCTCACTTCTCTTTCTTCAGGGGGCTCTCTTCTGCCTACAACCTTGACCTCAACCTCCTTAGAGAATGACTGGAATAAAAGCACCATGGGGTGCACCTAATACAGATAGTTAGCCCCCGCACATTATTATTTCTTCTTCTATTTCCCTGCGCACCTAAAAGGAGCATGCCGTTTTGGCTTACCTAAAGATTATCTCGCCGCTTAATTTTTTATATCCAGTATAATGGCGGCTTTTCCCTCCTAAAAATATCGTTGCTCCTTGCAGTTCAAAGCCAGTGTAGTCTCGCACATCCCCAAATACGTGGATTTTGCCTCCGCTTGCGCGATAGCCCGTATAGTCCATTGCGTTTTTCAGCACAAAGATTTCCCCTCCTTTCATTTCGCACCCTACCCAGTTCCTTGCGTTCCCAACGACATTTAGCACCCCGCCCTCCATTTTTTCACCGCCGAAGTCCAGCACGTCTCCAATGACGCTCACTTGCCCGCCAACCATCTGCGAGCCAGTGAAATTCCCACAGCTTCCTTCAACTACGAACCTTCCACAGACCATGCCCTTTGCGCTGTAGTCTCCTAAGTTGCCTTTGACCACGACATCCTTTTTGTTCCGGCATCCAAGGTAATTTATCCTCACATCAAGATGCCTCAAGCTTATTATGAACTCGTCGTCTTTGCAAGCGTTGATTAAATCCGAAAGGAATAGGCCCGCCCTATCGCTAAAATTCTTTTCGTGCTGGTATTTCCTCAGCAGCAAGACAAACTCGGCTATGTCAGCAGCTCCATAACCAGTGCGCGCTATGCTCTCGAGCAGGAGTTGGGCATGGGTTTTTGGCATGTGGTCTTTGCGTGGCACAGCCGTATAGTGGAAAGTGGAAAACAGGTCAGCAAAAAAGTCAGATGCAAATCCTTTCATCGGGGATTCAGCAGGGGCATAGTAGTCTTTCAGCTGCATTACTTTCAAGAACGCCCTTTCCATCTCCCCTGCCTTTAAGCTATTTGTAGAAATGCCTTTGGCTTCTTCTAAGATTGGCGGCTGTGGGACAAACTTTCCAAGGAGCAAGCGCCCATTCCCATCTGGCAATAATTGCATTCTCCCATTCAAGTTCTTCTTAAATGACTGCACTTTCTCATCCTACCGTTTCCCCTTTGCAAGCTGCTGCCTCATCCCTTTTTCTGCCTCTTGAATGATTATCCTTGCGCCTTCTGAAATGTCCTTGACAGAGTGATAGACCGTCAGCTTTCCAGAAGTTTCAATCCCCACCTCCCATGCAGGGGCGCTTGTTATGACCGCTACGCTGTTGGCTTCCTTTAGCTCTTCAAGCAGCTCAAGCATCTTGCGCTTGTTGTGAATTTTCATGTCGCTTACCAAATACACATGCAGGTCCTTCTCAGAGAAGTTTTCTGAAAGCCCGTTGCCTATTGCAGCCTCTTGCGCATGCTTTTTTGCAAACACCACATTCTCCAAAAGGCTTTGCAAATTGCCGCTGTTAAATGGGGCCTCTAATCGGGCCTGCATCCCAGAATTCTTTTTGAGCATCAGCCGCCCCATTGCAGTGTCTATCAAAGTGCCACCGCCCTGATACGCCAATATTGCGGCGCAGGCAAGGCGAAGGTCACAGGTGTATGGCAGGCAGTATGTTTTAGAGCCGAAGTTGATTACTCCTACTTTGCCGCCAAGCTGGATGGTCGTTTTGGCAATTCCAACCGCAATTGCAGCAAGCACAGAAGTTGACTTCTCAGGGTCGCCCATAGTCAGGCTGGCATCCTGTATTATCAGGGAATTTTCAGGGGCATAATCAGTCTTGCGGAAAACCCTTGGGGCCTCGCCAACCATCATGGTGATGCCGGGCAAAACCTTTCCGCCAGAAGTCTCTGGCAAGGCCCTTTCCATCGGGTTGCCAAGGAAGAACCTATCAGTTCCGCTCATTCTTTTTTGCTCCGCGAGAATCTCTTTGGCGGGCTTGCCAGCCACTGCAGGATAGTTTTCAATAAGCTTCAAGTAATATTCAACAGTCTGCCTCTTTACCCAAAGCCCACCGCCAGAAGTCCCTGCGCCAAGGAAAGGGTTCATGAGCTCGCCTTTGCCTTCTCCCCCTTCAATTTCAATCCCTGCCCTTTTTGTTATCCTTTCAAGTTCCTCTTTTGAGGCAAAAGGCGCAATTTTTGAGAGGGCAATGTCAATGTCTGCGCGCCTGGCCTTTCGTATCATCTCGGTTGCGTCGCTGTCAATAGGTTCCATCTTTCCTTCATAGGCCTCTCCCAAGGAAAATCTGCCCTTGCCGATTCCAAATGACCTTGAAAAGTAACGCTCTCCCCAGAAGTTTCGCATCACCTCTAAGAACACCACTGCTGCATTTTCAAGTGCCCTAGGCTCAAACGGGGCATTCTTAAAGTCAATGCAAAATAGCCTTTCCAAGAAAGGCGCATGCTCTTTTTCAGAGGCTCCAGTTTCCCCCGCTTGCTTTTCAAGATAAGCAAGAATGAGGCTTGCAAACTCATCCTTGCTTGCTATTGCCTCTGCTTTGCGGAGGCATAAGACAAACCTGCTTCTTTGAGGGCAAATGGCATTGTTTGCATCGTTTATCAAGCGCGAGAGCTTGCGGAAGGCAGCCTCTGCAAAGGCGATGCCATGCGAGTCCCCAGCATTCTCGTGTATATAGTGCTGCAAAAGCATGATATTTTGGTAGTTCCTTGGAAAGTTCATATACGATCCAATCACCCCTGTCATCATGCCAGCAAGCACTAAGTCAAGGTCAATGCCGCTGTTTTGGGAGAGGCGGAATGCAAATGCAGGGTCAATATATGGCCTGCCCGAGGCAAAGTCAAAGTGCATCCCACTGAAAGGAAAAGGGGGCTTTTCAAGCGCAGGATCTTTTATGACTGGAAGGTGGAATGTTGCCCTGCATTCCTCCCAAATCTTCAATGCCTTTTCCTTTGGGACAAGGGTTGCTTGCTCCAGCAGGGGTTCACTTTCAGTCTTGCCAGCCTTTCTATTTGTTTTGGAATATTGGGCAAGGAGGCTCCTGTTGCGCAGCATCTCATCTACCCTTACATTGGCAGGCTGTCCTCCATTATCTTCCCGTAGAATTCAGCTATTTTGACCTCGTTTTGAACCCTTCGTATTATTGCCTTGGCGGCAGGATGGTCGTAGTCTGACTCTCTCAGCGACTTTATCCTTTCTATGTCCCCACTTTCTTCAGCCTCCGATATTGCTGCAAGCAGCTTCTTGAGGGACGGAGCGGCCTTGTGGTAGTTTTCAAATAGCCTGTCTGCAAGCCTTTCTGCAAGATAAATGGGTAATGCATCTTTTCTCGCGTCGTTAATGTGCTTTTGCTTGAATTCCTCGGAAAATTCCATCTTATGCGCGAGGGCGTGCGGCAAAATATTGCGGATGTCCTTTGTATCTACATGGTCTCTGCCAGCAAGCCACGCCAGGCCTTTTGCATAGAAAACAACGTCATGAGAGCGGACGCTGAAGTTGTCCTTTACAAGAATGCCAACGTAGTTTCGGTCATGGGCGTCAGTGCTTATCCCATCCTCTGCCCTTTTCACCCCATATTTTTCAGACCAGTTTATTTCAGCCTCAAGGGCAGATATTATCAGCTGCGGGTCGTTTATTGCAATCTTCCCGTTATTCCCTTCTTTTACATATGCAAGGGGGATGGCCTCGATTTCCCTAACAGCTTCTCTTCGCTCATCATCAGTCAGGGGCTCTACTGATTTTAGCAGGTTTGCCCTGTCGGAAATAAATCGCTTGAACTCCCCTACTGGGTCCTGCCTTGAATCATCAACCAATATCTGAAGCGCCTTTTCTGAAATTTGTGGATTGGAAAGGCGCATTGCAACAAGCTTCTCAGCGTTTTCGTAGCTCAAGCAGGCGATTGAGTTGTCCATTCCCGAGTATTTGGCTTCAAGCACAAGGGAGAAGCGGTCTTTCAGCTCCCTGGTCAGGGCAAGGGACCCATCTTCCCCAAAATTCGCAGTTGCATTAGTCGGCCTGTTTCCAATGTGTTTGCTATAGAATGAGTATTCAGCCACTCCATACTCTATCATCTTGTAAAAGAGCACTTGGTCTTCTTTTGGCAGCTGTGCTATTTCATCTATGTTCAGCACAGGCACTGCGATTGCGCCTCCCCACACTACCCTCTCCTTCCCATCTTTGTTCATGCTGCCAAAGTGCAGCCTTGCAAACATTGTCTCTGGCCGCTGGTGGGGATGCCCATTAATCATGGTCGCTTCAAAAATCTCTATCGGTATCCCGGTGTATAGCGAAGAAAAAACGAGCATCTCACGGGTTTTCCCAGTTCCCCTTCCGCCAACAGAGATTATCGCATCCCCCCTTAGGAAGCTCAGGGCTCTAAGAGAGGAGTTTAGCGGAAGCGGGATTTTTTCATCAATCTTGTCAGTCAGCGGCTCTGCGGGATGCAGGGCCATGCCATGCACTATCTTTCGGATTACCTTCTCCCTTACCTTGCTATTTTGTGTATTTTGTGTTTGCTGTGGCTTTTCGGCGCATTGCATACGACCTATCCCCCACCTTAGTTTTCACTAAGCGCTAATCATCTTGCGCCCCTTGCAGCTTACTCTTTCTCTTGCCCTTTTCCTTCTGATGGCTGTTTTCCAAGGACTGCATTGACAGCGTGCTTTACTTCAAGGACTGCCCACTTAACCGCGGCATTTCCAAAGGCAGCCACGCTTGCAAGTGATGCCCCTACTGCCAAGGGAGCTGCGGGCGAGCCCGAAACAATGGTCGCTACTGCTGCTGTGCCAGTGGCAACCACCGCGGCCCCGGACAGGGGCAGCACCTTCTTTTTCATAGAGCCTATGGCATTCCTGCTTTCATCGTTTAGTTTCCCCACAACAGCGGCGATGGGCGCAGCTTCAAATTTTTCTCCCAAGACGTCCTTTGCCATCCAAACCGCGTCTGATGCTTTCAGCAAATTATCTGTTTTTTTAAGCGGGCCCGAACCCCCTGCCCTGTTAACGACAAAATCGGCGCTTTCAATGAGTGCCAGTCCAAACTCCTTGCGCACCCTTTCAAACCTCTCCATTTCGTGGCGCATCATCTTGTTTTGCTCATGCCCTTGCGAGGCAGGGAGCCCACCCATCACCATAAGGGATACGTCCCTCTCTTTTTTGTATTTAGCCCATTTTATAGCCACGTCTTTTTCCATCTGTGCTGGAAGATTCAGGCTGGCTAAAAACCTCTTCATCTCCTTGTCCTTCATCATTGCTGGATTTGGCTTGGCATTTGCTAACCTCATATTATCTAACCTCCCTGGTGCCTTTTTTCTTTTCATGCGGCTGTTTATTCCCGAGTAGAAATGCTTTTAAAACAAACGCGAGTCGCAGCTATGCTTTGGCAGGTTGGGCACAATCTTTTATAAACTTTTTCTTGCTAATAACCCCCTACTGTCCCGATTAAGTTAGGTGTGGCTTTGCCCGAGCGTCAACCCCCATCACATGAATTGATACCTCAGCATAGGCTATTGAAAAAAGAAGAAGCCGAGAAAGTTTTGGCAGAGTTTAAAGTTTCAGCCCTGCAGATTCCAAAAATAAAGGCAAAAGACGCGGCTCTTATAGGCACCGGGGCAAAGGCGGGGCAGATAGTTGAGATTACAAGAAGCGATGGCTCGCGAAACTACAGGCTAGTAGTTGATTAGCCCAGCCCTTGCAAGGAAGTGATGTTTCAATGCGCGGAGAGCTCCTCACAGCATATTTCAAGGAAAACAGCCTGGTAAAGCAGCACCTCGACTCTTACAACAAGTTCGTAGAACACGGCTTGCAAAGCATAGTAAATAGGGTGGGCGTGATCCAGCCATCGGTTGAGGGCTTTGAGCTGCGATTCGGGCAGATACGGCTTGAAAAGCCAAAGATAATAGAGGCTGACGGCTCGCAGCGGCCGATTTACCCCTCTGAGGCAAGGCTTCGCAACCTCACTTATGCTGCCCCTATTTTTCTTGAAATAATCCCTGTTTTTAACGGAGTTGAAAAGACAATCTTTTCAGAAGTCTTCATAGGCGAGCTTCCAGTAATGGTCAAGTCCAAGCTGTGCTACCTTGACAACATGAGCGAAGAGGAGCTAATTGAGGCAGGCGAAGACCCCGCAGACCCTGGCGGCTATTTTATAATAAATGGCTCTGAGCGAGTCCTAACTTCAATAGAAGACCTTGCCCCAAACAGGATAATGTGCACGCGCGAAAAAGAAAACATGCTCGTCACTGCCAAGGTATTCTCCACACGCTTTGGGTTTCGCGCGAGGTGCGTTGTGGAGCGAACCAATGAAGGCTTCATGAGGGTGGTTTTCCCGGCTTCTCCAAAGGACCTGCCCCTGACAACAACCCTCCGCGCCTTGGGGCTTGAAAAGAAAGAGCAAATCCTCTCTGCCTTTTCACAAGAGAAGCACATACGAAATGACATTTTGCTCAATCTTGAGCTGGACACCACCAACAACAAGGAAAGCGCAATGGAATTCCTGGGCAAAAAGGCCGCCCCTGGCCAGGCGCAGGATTACCGCGAAAAGCGGGCTGAAATTCTTCTTGACACCTACCTTCTTCCACACATAGGCACCACCCCTGAGGACAGGCTCAAAAAGGCGCATTACCTTTGCAAAATGGCAGAGCACGCAATAAGGGTGGCACACAGGGAGATACCCCAAGATGACAAGGACCACTATGCAAACAAGAGAATCAAGCTGGCAGGGGACTTAATGGAAGACCTTTTCCGCTATGCCTTCCAGTTTTTGGTGAAAGACGTTGCATACCAAGCAGGGAGGGCAGATGCCCGCGGAAGGCACTTGGCAGTGCAGACTCTTGTCCGCCCAGACGCGCTTTCCGACAGGATACGCTACTCAATGGCAACAGGAAACTGGATAGCCGGGCAGACAGGCGTTTCGCAGCTTCTTGACCGAACCAGCTTCCTTTCTTCTACCTCGCATCTTCGCCGCATCATTTCTCCCCTTTCAAGAAAGCACCCGCACTTCAAGGCACGCGACCTGCATGGCACTCACTGGGGGAAGCTCTGCCCAAATGAGTCGCCCGAAGGGCCATCGTGCGCCCTTGTAAAGAACATGTCGCTGCTTTGCGAGATTTCCATTGGCGAAGACGAACGCACCATAGAAGAGATGGTCAACAAGCTTGGGGTAAAGATGAGCCCAATAAGGTAATTCTTATGCGCCGCAAAATAAAGAGAAAGAAAAAGAAGAAAATTTCACATCTTGGCGAGGCCATTTCATTTGCCCACACCAGTGTCTATGTCAATGGCAGGCTGGTTGGCTACCATGAAAATGGCGAAGTCCTTCTCGCCGAGCTTAAAAACAGGCGCAGGCAAGGGGCAATCTCGCAGCAAGTTAATTTCCACTACAGAAAAAGCACAGATGAGCTTTTCATCAACACAGACTCAGGCAGGGCAAGGCGCCCCTACATAGTAGTAGAAAATGGGCAGTCTCGCCTCACCCCTGCCCTCCTTGAGCAGCTCAAAAGAGGCGAAATATCCTGGAGCAGCCTAATCAAGCTCGGGGTAATTGAGTACCTGGACGCAGAAGAGGAGGAGGGAGCCTATGTCGCACTTCGCGAGGAAGACCTCACGCCAGAGCACACCCACCTTGAGCTTGACCCCGTCTCAATCTTCGGAGTCACTGTATCCATCCTTCCTTACCCAGAATACAACTCTTCTCCGAGGATTACCATGGCATGCGCCATGGCAAAGCAATCGCTTGGCACCTACCTTGTAAATTTCAACATGCGCAACGACTCGCGCGCCCACATACTTTACTACCCCCAGCAGCCCCTTGTCCAGACACAGCCCTATCGCCTGCTTGGCTTTGCAGAGAGGGCAGCAGGCCAAAACTTTGTGGTGGCAATTACCTCTTCTTACGGATACAATATCGGCGATGCAGTAGTAATGAACAAAAATGCAATTGACCGAGGGCTTGGCAGGAGCGTTTTTTACAAGTCTTATGAAACAGAGGAGAGGCGCTATCCAGGCGGGCAGCGGGACACATTTGAAATACCGCCTCCAACTACTACCGGCTACCGAGAAGAAAGAGTATACCGCTTTTTGGGGGAAGATGGCATAATCTCCCCAGAATGCGAGGTGCAGGGCAAGGATGTGCTTGTTGGAAAGACCTCTCCGCCTCGCTTCTTGGAGGAAATAACAGTGTTCGGGGTTATTGAGGAAAAGAAGCGCGAGTCTTCCCTGGTATTAAAGTCAGGGGAAGAGGGCGTGGTAGATTCGGTAATGCTTACTGACTCTCTTGCAGGCACCAAGCTGGTAAAAGTGCGCGTGCGCTCAATAAAGATACCTGAAGTTGGCGACAAGTTCGCATCTCGGCACGGCCAAAAAGGAGTCATCGGGCTGCTTCGCCCGCAGGAGGACATGCCATTTACTGCAGACGGCATAGTGCCTGACTTAATAATTAACCCACATGCAATTCCCTCCCGTATGACAATTGGGCACCTTCTTGAAATGCTGGGCGGCAAGGCAGCCTGCTTTAAGGGCAATTTTGTAGACGCCACGTCCTTCACAGGAGACAGGGAAGAAGAAATCCGCAAGATAATGAAGGAGTATGGGCTGGACGAATATGGCGAAGAGGTGCTCTATGATGGCATCACAGGAAAGCCCTGCAAGGCAAAAATCTTCATAGGAGTGATATATTACCAAAAGCTTCACCATCTTGTTTCAAACAAGATGCACGTGCGCTCGCGAGGGCCGGTCCAGCTGCTCACCCACCAGCCAACCGAAGGGCGCTCGCGGGAGGGCGGCTTGAGGTTCGGGGAAATGGAGCGCGACTGCCTCATCGGTTATGGCGCCTCCATGCTGCTCAAAGAGAGGCTGCTTGACGAGTCTGACAAAACTACCCTGCTAGTCTGTGAAAAATGCGGCTCAATCGGGTACCATGATTTTGTCAAGAATCGCGACCGCTGCCCCCTCTGTGACGATTCAAGGCTGGAGCCAATAGAAATGAGCTATGCCTTCAAGCTCCTGCTTGACGAGATAGAGTCGCTTGGGATTTTCCCGCGGCTCATATTGAGGGATAAAGCATAGTTTGCGCTGATGGTGTGCATATGATTGTAACAAAGATGATTGACCGAATAAAATTCTCCCTCTTCTCGCCAGAGATGATACGCAAAATGTCCAGCGCAAAAATCACGGTGCCAGACACCTACAACGACGACTCCTACCCAATTGACGGAGGGCTGATGGACCTTCGCATGGGAGTAATTGACCCAGGGCTCAAATGCAAAGTCTGTGGCGGGACCATTCGCAGCTGCCCAGGCCACTACGGGCATATTGAGTTGGTCCGCCCAGTAATCCACCCTGAATTTGCAAAGACCATCCTTTTCATACTAAAATCTACCTGCCATTCCTGCAAGCGGGTTTTGATACACCAAGAAGAAGCAGAGGAACTTGCGCAAAAGATTGAAAGAGACATAGAGGACGAGATGAAGAGCAAGACAAAGAAGAGGTCGCACTGCCCGCACTGCAAGACGAAAATACCGGAGATAAAGCTCCTGCGCCCGACTTCCTTCTTCAAAGACAACCAATCCATGCTCCCAACTGAAATACGCGACTGGCTTGCAGCCATTTCAGACAGGGACTTGCGCGTGCTTGGGATTGACCCGCAATACGCGCGGCCTGAGTGGATGGTCCTTACCGCCCTGATAGTCCCTTCAGTCTCAGTCCGCCCTTCAATAACCCTTGAAACAGGCGACCGCTCAGAAGACGACCTAACGCACAAGCTAGTGGACATAATGAGGATAAACCAGCGGCTTGAGGCAAACATAAATGCCGGGGCTCCGCAGCTTATAATTGAAGACTTATGGGAGCTTGTCCAGTACCACGTTACAACCTACTTCAACAACGAGACCTCCAACATCCCCCCTGCCCGCCACCGCTCAGGCAGGCCGCTCAAGACGCTGAGCCAGAGGCTAAAAGGAAAGGAGGGAAGGTTCAGGTACAACCTCTCAGGCAAAAGGGTCAATTTCTCGGCAAGGACAGTAATTTCTCCTGACCCCAATATCTCAATTTCAGAAGTCGGGGTTCCACAGCAAGTGGCAGAAGAAATGACAGTCCCAATCAGGGTGACCAGCTGGAACATAGAAGACTGCAAAAAGTTCATTTTGTCTGACAACTACCCGCGCGCCGAGTATGTCATAAGGCCAGATGGCAAAAGAATCCGAGTCACCCCCTCTGCGCGCGAGGAGATACTTGCCACCTTTGGCGCAGGCTATGTTGTGGAGCGCCAGCTCATGGACGGCGACATTGTTCTTTTCAACAGGCAGCCGTCATTGCACAGGATATCTATAATGTGCCACACTGTAAAGGTGCTGCCTGGAAAGACCTTTAGGCTCAACCCAGTGGTTTGCCCACCATACAACGCCGACTTTGACGGCGACGAAATGAACCTGCACGTGATACAAAATGAGGAGGCAAGGGTAGAAGCAGAGATACTCATGAAAGTGCACCACCAGATAATTTCGCCTCGGCATGGGCATGCCATAATCAAGCCGCAGGAAGACTATGTTTCAGGGGCATACTTTTTCACCAAGCAGACAACTGAATTTACAAAGAGCGAGGCATGCCAGCTTCTTGCTATGGCAGGGATTTCACGCCTGCCCAAGCCTGACCGAGGCGACAAATACTCCGGCAAGCTCATTTTTTCCATGCTCCTTCCAAAAGAGCTTAACATAAAGGTAAAAAGCAAGATGCAAAAGTCAAAGGACCCAGCCGAAGACCCAGATTCACTGATAGTCATCAAAAATGGGATACTTGTCTCAGGCGCCCTTGAAAGCCGCTCTTATGAAAACGAAATACTTGAGCAGATATTCCACACAAGAGGGCCAGATGAGGCCAGGCGCTTCATAGATACCTCTACCCACATGCTTCTTGAGGTCATTTCACAGCACGGGCTTTCAGTCTCCCTCAAAAACTACTCAATTGACCTAGAAAGCGCAAAGAAGCTTGCCGAGCTGCAGGATGACATGAAAAGAGAGATCGAGGCAGCCATCGTGCAATACAAAAACAAGACACTTGAGCGCTCGCCTGGCCTGTCGCTGCGCGAGTCGCTTGAGGAAAGGATAATGCAAATAACTTCCCGTGCAAGGGAGGCAGCGGGGGTGCTTGTGGAAAAATCCCTTGGCTTTGATAATACTGCTATCATTATGGCAAAGATAGGGGCGCGAGGCTCCCTTCTCAATGCAATCCAGATGGCTGCCATGCTTGGCCAGCAAGCAGTGCGAAGCAAGAGGCTAACGCGCGGATACCGGGGGCGCACCCTCATACACTTTAAGAAAAACGACCTTGGGGCTGCCTCGCGGGGCTTTATCTTCGGTTCATTCAAGACAGGGCTCTCCCCTACAGAATTTTTCCACCACTCAATGGGCGGCCGCGAATCACTTGTCAATACTGCCATCAGGACTGCCCGCTCAGGCTACATGCAGCGCAGGTTGATAAACGCATTGCAGGACATGGTGGTTGCACAGGACTTGTCGGTGCGCGACTCGCGAGGCGTAATAGTCCAGTTCAAATATGGCGGTGACGGGTATGACCCGATAAAAGCAAATGTCAAGACCGAGGCTCCAGAAGAAATCAGAAGGGAGGAGCACGAGGCATAAGGAGGTTATGGCATGTTTAAGAAGGAGAAAAAACCGATTGGCCTAGATGTCATCTATGCCAGGCAAATAAGGGAAGCTATGAAGAGGCATGAAAAGGAAATGAAGAGTAAAGAGGGCTCTTTTGGAAAAAAGGTTGTTACCACCGTTCTGTTGTCGGCGATTGGGGCTGGAATCGCCTATGTTGCCATGAGAAAGAAAAAGGAAGAGCCGCCGCAGATACCCGCAGGCACTCCGAAGCAGGTTGATGTGGCAAAAAGGCAGGGCGAGCTTCCTCCAGAAGTGCTCAAGCAAGTTGAAGCAAACCCCAAAATAAACCCGTTTTCCTTAAAAGAGCGTGAAAAGTGAGGGTGGGCATGACTTCGAAAAGCAAGAAGAACATAGAGGTTGGGGAGGCAGTTGGCATTGTGGCTGCCCAGTCCATAGGCGAGCCGGGCACGCAGATGACCATGAGAACCTTCCACTACGCAGGCGTAGCTGAACAGGTGCCCACAGGCCTTCCTCGCTTAATTGAGCTGGTAGATGCGAGAAAGGAGCCAAAAAAGCCAATAATGGACATCTTTTTGAAGGAAGAGTATGCCTCAAATGAGGCGAAGGCAAAAGAGCTTGCAAAGGCTATTGAATGCACCACTGTTGACAAGGTTGCCTATGTTGAGGAAGACTTTGACGAGAAGAAGATAATAATAACCCTTGAGCCGTCTGAGCTTGAAACCGAAGGAGTAAAAGCAGAGGAGGTATTCCGCAAAGTCAAGGCAGTTGCAGGCTCTCATGTAGAGCAAAAGGACAATATAATAACTGTAAAAGCACCAAACGCCTCACTTCGCACCATTCGGCGCCTTACCAACAAGCTTCGGCAAGTCCAAATCAAAGGGATAAATAAAATCAGCAGGACATTGGTGGTAAAAGGGAAAGATGGCAAGTATTTCATCAGGACAGCAGGCTCAAACCTTGCAGAGCTTATAAAAAACCCCCATGTTGACGCCTCCAGGATATACACCAACGATGTGCAGGAAATAGCGCGAGTATTTGGGATTGAGGCAGCAAGGAATGCCCTTGTGCGAGAAATAAAACAAGTCCTTGACATGCAGAACTTAAACGTGGATGTGCGCCACTGCATGCTGCTTGCAGATGCAATGACCATGGACGGCGAGATAAAGTCAATAGGCAGGCACGGGCTTTCAGGCGAAAAGGCAGGAGTGCTTGCGCGCGCAGCATTTGAAGAGACAGTCAAGCACCTCATAAATGCCGCCACAAAGGCAGAAGATGACAAGTTAATCGGCGTGACAGAAAACATAATCGTAGGGCAGACTGTCCCTGTTGGCACAGGGCTTGTGAAATTGAAAATGAAGCTTGGCTGAGGTGCTTCTTTTTATTGCTTATGTTTCATATTTGGAGGCTTTGTTGCCTTGGGTTGTTTTGATGGCAAGAAAAAAATCAGCTTCATCGGAGACGCGCGGGAGTGGTCTTGCGCGAGCCATCCGCCAGTGCGTAGATTCAGGAAGGGTGGAGTTTGGCGCCAATTCCAGCTTAAAAAGGGCTCTTATTGGGGCTGCCAAGCTCTTTGTATTGGCTTCAAACTGCCCAAGGGAAGTGGCACAGGACATCCAGAGATTTGCAAAGCTTTCAGGAGTCCCTGTGATAGTCTTCGAGGGCAGCGCAGTGGAGCTTGGGACCATCGCCGGAAGGCCCCATCCAGTAGCAGTGCTATCTGTCTTGGATGCTGGCACCTCTGAAATTATGGCATTTGCAAAATAAAGTGAAATTGATGGTTGAGCTTTCCAATGATGAAATGAAGTGCATTGCCTCGTTTGAGTCGGTCACAGGCGCAACAGTAAAAGACTGCCTGATAACAGACGAGGCAGTTGCATTCATCGTAAAGGAGGGGGATTTGGGGAGGGCAATAGGCAGAAAGGGGGCAAACATCACCCGCGTGCGGCAGATGTTCGCGCGGCAGGTGCTTGTGTTTGAGGACTCTGAGAACATAGAGCAATTCATAAGAAACCTTTTCGGCAGCGTGCCGGTGAAGAATATAAACATTCATGAGAAAATGGAATCAAAGGTGGCATATGTATTGGTTGATGGGGCAGACAGGGGCGCAGCAATAGGAAAAGACGGCAACCGCATAAAGCTTGGCAGGGCCATCTTGCAGCGCCGGTTTGGCTGCGACCTTCGCCTGGTGTCAAAGTAAGAGTGGTTTTTATGGGAAGAGGGGAGCTTTCAGGAAGGGCAATATACATGAAGCGCAAGCGCCAGCGGTGGCTTAAGAAAACCTGGAAGCGCAGGGCGCTGAGGCTCAAGGAAAAGCACGACCCGTTAGAAGGCGCGCCGATGGCAAAGGGCATTGTGATTGAAAAGAAGGCACTTGAGCAAAAGCAGCCGCATTCTGGGCTTATAAAATGCGTCAAGATACAGCTTGTGAAAAACGGAAAGTTCATTACTGCATTTGCGCCGCGCACAGGGGCAATCAACTACATAGACGAGCACGATGAGGTCACTGTTGATGGGCTTGGAGGCTCGCAGCGTGGGCAGATGGGCTCTATTCCCGGCGTGCGCTACAAGGTGATAAAAGTCAATGGCGTAGACCTTCAAATGCTGGTGCAAAAAAGAAAGGAGAAGCCGCGCAGGTAAGAGGTAATTTTGCATGTCATCCCATTCAGTTAAGCTATTTGGCAAATACGATTTAAGCGAAGTTAAGGTCTCAGACCCGTCCTTTTCCAACTACATAAGCCTATCGCCCGTCATTCTCCCCCACTCACATGGCAGGCACGCAAAGAAGCAATTTGGCAAGAAATCAGTCAATCTGGTAGAGAGGCTTGCCAACAAGCTAATGCGCGGCGGGACTGGTGAAAAAACATCTGGCAAAGTCATCAGGACAGACGGCAGAATGCAAGGAAAGAAGACAAAGGCCCTTGCAATAGTTGAAGAGGCATTTTCCATAATCGAAGGGCGGACAAAGAAAAATCCAGTCCAGCTTCTTGTAGATGCTGCCCAGAATGCTGCCCCGCGCGAAGACTTCACTCGCGTTTCAATGGGCGGGGTTTCTTACCAGGTGGCAGTTGACATCTCTGCCTCGCGCAGGCTGGACATGGCGCTGCGCAACCTTGCACTTGCAGCTGTCATGGGCTCATTTGACAAGAAAAAGACGCTTGCAGAGGCACTGGCAGACGAGATAGAGTTCGCTGCAAAGGGAGACCCCAACTCCTCCTATGCCATCAAAAAGCGCGACGAAACCGAAAGGATGGCCCGCTCTGCAAGATAAAGGCTTATTGCCCATTGTTGCCACAGGGCAACAGCTTGAAAACTTTTATTAGCTTTCTTGGGATTAGGTGGGTGTATTTAGGTCTTGGGCAACAGATATGGCCGCACCTCACCGATATTGCAAACTCTAATTTGGTTCGCAACACCTACTGTCACATCCACAACTAATGTTACAGACTTGATAGCTACAGCAAACATGGGTGTCAGGGAGGTAAATTGTCTCATTGTTACAGCACGCATAAGGAGGATAATATGTTTTCTCCCCACAGTTCCCGCGGGGCAGGCACCATTCCCCAAAGCACGGCATTTCTTGAATGCATTCTCCCACCAGCTTCACCGTGCCTGTCTGGTTTTCTTCAGGTCCAAAATAAATAGGATAAGAAGAGGCGCGATAACTAAAAGCCAAGTCAAGCTGGTATCTTGATCCTTCTAAAAACACCTCTCCTGACTTGCAGGGATGTTTCTGAAGAGAGCTTAGATTTATGGAAATTATCTTTACTGTGTTTGGATAAAAGTACAGAGAGCGAGCGGGAGCACCCTTATCCCATGAGAATCGAGTAGCCTCATGGACTCTAAACATTGAAAAATTTTGCCCATTGACATAAACTTTGGTTAGCGTAATTGCCTGCGGCTCCTCGTTTTTAATCTCCAGCAAAAGGTAATTTGGGCTTACGAAATTTGATTTTACTGCAATTGGCCTTGCAGAAGACCAGTATTTGTCCGACCTCTCCTTTTCAACAGAGCTTGCAAAGCCAGGCCAAATCATCGCAAGCACTATTGCAATTATAACAATGAGGAGGGCAACAGCATAAATCATCATGCTTTCAGATGCTGCCTGGCCGCGCAAAGCCATATGCTCGCCTATTTGCCCATCTGCTTTCCGCCAATTATAAAAACGTTATGCATTATAAGGCTTCGCTGCTTGATGCCAGCTTTAGCTCAAGTAAGTTAGCAATTGCCAGGGGTTTTCATATGGTGCGAAAGGAATACGTTGTTGAAGAAGTAGTCAAAATGATGAACAAGGTTGAGAACATACGCAACATCGCCATAGTCGCGCATGTTGACCATGGAAAAACCACCATGACAGATTCTCTTGTCGCCAGGGCTGGGCTTATCTCAAAAGAGCTTGCAGGCGAGCAGCGCGTCATGGACTTTGATGAGCAAGAACAGGCGCGGGGGATTACCATCAAGGCAGCCAACATATCATTGGGCTTCCAATACAACAACGAAGACTACCTGATCAACCTGATTGACACTCCAGGCCATGTTGATTTTGGCGGCCATGTCACCCGCGCCATGAGGGCAGTAGACGGCGTGGTGCTGGTGGTAGATTCAGTAGAAGGAATAATGCCACAGACAGAGACCGTGCTTCGGCAGGCCCTAAAAGAAAAGGCAAAGCCCACTGTTTTTATTAATAAGATAGACAGGCTGATCAACGAGCTTCAGCTGGATGCAAATGCCATGCAAGCCAGGCTAATCAAGATAATTACGGGCTTGAACAAGATAATTGAGCAATATGCGCCCCCTGACAAGCGCGAGGAGTGGCAAATCGGCGTGGCAAAGGGCAATGTGGCTTTTGGCTCAGCATACCACAAATGGGCAGTTTCAATAAAGAGCATGACCCGATTTAACATCAAGTTTCCTGAAATTTACCAGCATTGCAAGGCAGGTGACCACAAGACTTTGGTGGAAAAGTCTCCCCTTGATGATGTCTTGCTCCAGATGGTGATTGACCATCTGCCCAATCCAAAGGTGGCACAGCAATACCGAATCCCTGTGATTTGGAAGGGCGAGCTTGACTCCCCAGAGGGCAAATCCATGCTTGCCTGCGACCCAAGCGGCAAAACAATCGGAGTCTGCTTTGGGGTGGTAAATGACGAGCACGCCGGCGAGGTGGCAGTTGTTCGGCTCTTTTCAGGCACAGTGAAAAAAGGAGACGTGCTTTATCTTGCCTCCCGGCTTGCAAGCGAAAAGGTCCAGCAGGTGGCAATTTACATGGGGCCTGACAGAGTAATGGTGGACAGCGTTCTTGCAGGAAACATCGTTGGGCTGGTGGGCTTGCGCGATGTTTATGTGGGCGAAACAGTCTCAGACGGCCCAATAACCCCATTTGAGCAGATAAAGCACTACTCTGAGCCAGTTGTCACCAAGAGCATAGAGGCAAAGGATTCCAAGGACCTCTCCAAGCTCATCTTGGTGCTTCGCCAAATTGGAAAAGAAGACCCGACCTTGAAGGTGGAAATCAACCATGAAACAGGCGAGCACCTAATCTCTGGGATGGGCGAGCTCCACCTTGAAATAATAGAATACAAGATAACCAAGGAGCGTGGAATACCAATAGTAACCTCCCCGCCAATCGTGGTCTACCGTGAAACTATTCTTGGCAAGGCAGGGCCAGTTGAGGGCAAGTCCCCAAACAAGCACACCAAGCTCAAGTTCGTAGTTGAGCCCCTTGAAAAGTCTGTTTATGAAGCGATGGTTGAAGGCAGGATTCCAGAAGGAAGGCCAAAAGGAAAGTCGCTTGTTGAAACTCTGGTGGAGTGCGGCTTGCCACGCGAGGAGGCAAAGAGCGTGCTGGACATCCACAACCGCAACATTTTCATAAACGACACGAGGGGAATCCAATACCTCAACGAGATTATGGAGCTGCTTATACAAGGTTTTGAGGAGGCCATGGACCTTGGCCCGCTTGCAAAGGAAAAGGTTGTAGGGGTAAAGGTCCGAATAGTAGATGCCCTGATTCACGAAGACCCAGTCCACCGAGGGCCTGCCCAGATAATACCTGCAACAAAAAGGCCAATATACGCAGCGATGATAATGGCGGGCGTAACCCTGCACGAGCCAAAGCAAAAGGTCACCATCCTCTGCCCGCAGGAATACATGGGCAATGTAATTACGCTGATTCAAGGAAGGCGAGGCCAGCTTCTTGACATGCAGCAAGAAGGTGAGACCTCAACAATAATAGTAAAGCTGCCAGTTGCCGAGATGTTCGGCTTTGGGAACGACTTGCGCTCAGCCACGCAAGGAAGAGGGATTCCTTACCAAGAATATGCTGGCTATGAGCCTCTTCCAAAAGAGCTTCTTGCAAAGGTGGTTCGGCAAATCCGAGAGAGAAAAGGCGACAAGCCCGAGCCTCCAACAGCCCAAGATTTCTTGGACTTGTAAAAGGAGGAACCCCCAGCTCCTGCCAGTGGGTTGCAAGCACAGGCAGGCTCACAAGCTATCTGCCTATCTTTGCCTTTTTTACAAAGTAAAGGGAGTCAGCAGTCAATGGGGCGGATGCAAGTTTTTTGTTTTCTTTTTTTATCTTTTCGTCAGCCCCCGAAATGGCATAGATTCTTTTTATCATCTCAATTTTAATCGCAGAGAGCAAATTTTTGGCCTCGAGCCTTATCCCTCCTCTGTCAATTTCCTGCATTATGCCACTTTCCCCATTTGAAATTTTTTCTGCTGCCTCGTCACTCACATGTATTATTACATTTGGCTTTTCTACAGGGTGCATTTCAAATGAGTAGAGCCTTCCGTTTTTGACTTCCACCCCAATGACCTTCCCCCCTACATATACATTCATTTTTTCATTTCCAATAAGCATCTTGGCAGAAGAAGGTATCTTGTCTTCAATGTGAGAAAAGTAATAATCAAGCATCTCTTCCCTGCTTTGCTTTATCTCAAAAGAAAAAGCCAAGGTAAAAAGTGCCAGCAGCATAATGCCAACGGCAGCCGCCCTCATTAAAAGACCGACTAATAATAAGCATACAAACTTATTTAAACTATAACTGGAAGAAATTTAATTTGTGCTGTTGGCAGCACAAATAGGAGAAATATACGGGGTTGGTGCTATGGATAGGCGAATCATTTATGTCTTTTTGTTTGCTTTGTTTTCTGGGGCAATTTTTGCGTCAGACCCTTCTTTTGTAAGTGTTCAATCAGGCAGGTTTATGCTCAATAACCAACCGTTCTATTTCTCAGGCACCAACGCCTATTATCTAGTGACTTATGAGAAACTTGACCCCGCATACGTCACCAACACACTTAATCTCTTTGCGAATAACAACGTGACTGTTGTAAGGATGTGGGGCTTCTTTGACGGCTATCCAAAATCAAAGTGCAGTAACTATAGTGGCGCGTCCGACCCCTCGCTTCAGCCACTTCCCGGAGTTTATAATGAATCCGCCCTCCGCTTGATGGACTCAGTCGTAAAAAAGGCAAAAGACCGCAACATCAAACTTATAATCTCATTTGTGAATTTCTGGGGAGACTTGGGAGGAATCTGCCAATATAACCAATGGGCAAATTATTCCGGCAGCTACCAACCCACCCATGATGAAGCAGTTTTCTTCTTTACCAACCCGACTACCAAGCAGTGGTATAAGAACTATGTTTCCATGATTTTAAACAGGGTGAATACCCAAACAGGAGTGGCATACAAAGATGAGCCTACTATAATGGCATGGGAGCTGATAAATGAAGGAAGGATTCCCCAAGAAAGTGACATCACAATCATTCGTAATTGGTATCAAGAGATGGCGCAGCACATAAAATCAATTGACAACAAGCACCTTGTTACTACTGGTGAAGAAGGATTTGAAAATGCCATGGACTACTCCGGCTCGCCATACAGCCGCAATCTTTCCAATACCTATGTCCTTCGTGCAGGGCAGGGCACAAGTTACATTGCCAACATACAAATCCCAGAAATTGACTTTGGGCAAATACACGTCTATCCCGATGCATTCGGCTTTTCCACGGCCAACAATTATTCTGCATGGTTCCCTGACTCGGTCACCTACATCAATGACCATGCAAGAATTACCCAGCAATACGGAAAACCCATGCTTATTGGAGAATACGGCTCAAGCTATGTTGAAGGGTGGGTCGAAGATTCATTATTCAAAAGGAATTTCTACTCTTATATCTGGGCCAACAACGAACAAAATCCAAATGTGGCAGGAGACCTGCACTGGCAATTTGTTATCGGTCCCAAGTGCACTGAATACGGAGGCAACATATGTGCTACCCGCGACCCCATTCTTACCTCGATGTTCAACCAGCATGGCTACAACATGAAGATGAAGTCAGGAGGAACAACTCCATCAGACACCACCCCGCCAACAGTTTCAATTACCCATTCACCTGCCAACCCAACCTCCACTCAAAATATCACCCTCACAGCAACTGCTTCTGATGCATCAGGAATAAAGCAAATCCAGATTTACCTAGATGGGGCGCTTGCCAAGACATGCACCTCAGCTACCTCCTGCACCCATATTGCAGGCCCATTTGCAGCAAACACTGTGCACACCTACTATGCAACAGCCACTGATAACTCTGCCAATGCCAACACTGGCAGAGACCCAGCCTCTGGAACAAAGAACTTCACAATATCCCAAGCAGCCCAGCAAGACACCACCCCGCCAACAGTTTCAATTACCTCCCCAGCAAATGGCAGCACAGTAAATGGCACCATTACAATAACTGCAACTGCCTCTGACAATGTAGCAGTTGCAGGGGTGCAGTTCAAGGTGGATGGGGCCAACCTTGGCTCAGAGGACACCACTGCGCCTTACTCAGTTGTGTGGAATTCCTCTTCAGTTTCACCAGGCCAGCACACAATATCAGCAGTGGCAAGGGACACCAGCAACAACACTGCCACTGCCACAATAGTGGTTAATGTAGCAGCAGAGGTCCCACCGGCAGACACCACCCCGCCAACAGTTTCAGTTTCCCACTCGCCTGCCAACCCAACAAGCCTAGACAGGGTTACTGTTACTGCAGAAGCCTATGATGCAAGCGGCATAGCTTACATCACCATAATGGTCGATAACAAGACCGCGGCAAACTGCACCACAAGCCCATGCAAGACAACCGCTGCTCGCTATGCGATAGGCACTCACACCTACTCTGCAATTGCAGTTGATAAATCCAGCAATGCCAACAAAGGCTATTCTGCAGTCAAATCATTTGTCGTTGTTAAGAAGGGCACCAAGCCCACCACTACTATACAAAGCACAGCTGCACTTGACGCAGCCAGCTCAATTACCTATACACGCGAGGTTTCAGGAGACGAGGAGACCACTACCGTGGCTCTCAGTGTAACCAACCCAACGGACACTGAGATGAAAAATGTCCTGCTAAAGGAAAAGATTCCCGCTGCCTTTGCCACAGACCCAACCAAGATATCCTTCAGCCAGAAGCCTTCCTACTTCGAGTCAGGCTCGATAGTCGCAGTTTGGGAGTTTGCAAAAATCAAGCCAAAGGAAAAAATCAGCATCACTTACAGCGTGGCGCGCGAGGCTTCGGTTAAGGCAAGCGACTTCAAGCTCTCAGCAGCATTTAAGGCGCCACCTGAGCCTGGCAAGGAAGCGGCCCTTTCTGTGCCCGCATCAGTTTCAGCCCCTGAAAAAGTCGTAATCGGAAAGGAAGTCTCAGTGCAGCTGACAGATGCAGCTGGCAAGCCCCTCAAGAACGTGCTGGTGTCAATAAAAGGACCTGAGGGAGAAACAGTCGATTACATGACTGACCAGCAAGGCACCCTGCGGTTCACTCCAGAGGTAAGTGGCAAATATTATTACCTCTCCAAGGAAGCGAAGCTTTCAGCCCCAGCAGCTACCGAGGTCCTTGTAGAGCCAGAAGAGAAAAAGCCAGCCGCCATTCTCTCCAAGGAGACATCTGACAACATAGGGCTGCTGATAGCTCTCTTCCTTGTGGTTATTGCGGGCGCGGTACTCTACCTCTCCACTCGCAAGAAAGGGAATTGAAAGCCTTCACGGGGCTTTTAATCCCCCTCTTTTTCTTTTTCATGCTCCCCTCCAAGCAGTGGTTGGCATGCGCCTGTGGTCAATTCACCCCAAATACCTTGACACCAAAGGCCTTTTGGCAGTGTGGAGAGAGGCCTTGCTGGCAAAGAAGGTTTTAGAGAACAAAACAAAAGGCTACAAACACCACCCACAGCTTGCTAGATTTAGAGAATGCAGAAATCCGTTGGCTGCTATAAACTCCTACCTTTTCTGGATTTATAAAGAAGCAAAAAAGCGAGGCTACAATTTCAGCGCAAAAAAATTCCGCCACTGCAAAGGCAGGGGAATAATTCAAGTTTCAGAGGGGCAGCTGGAATTTGAGCGCAAGCACCTTGCAGCCAAGCTCAAAGAGAGGGACAAAGAGAGCCATCTGCGGCTTAAAAGCTCAAAAAGGGCTTGCCCACACCCAATTTTCAAGGTAGTGAGAGGGAAGGTTGAAGGCTGGGAAAAAGGGATTAGAAAACGTTTTTAAATCCTTGTCTCAATATAAAGCCTGCTTCTTACTTAAAGGTAAGATGACACTCACCGACACCCCTCGGCTTGATGCAAGAGGGCAGAAGCGCGGTGAATCACCTGCGGTTGCGTTCCACTGCAGAGGTTAGGTAATAATATGGGCAAGCGCTCTGGCTCAAAAAAAGGCTCCATGGCTTTCAGGCCGCGCAAGCGGGCAGATTCCCAAATGCCTACTGTCAAGTTTTGGCCATCGGTTGCTGAAAAAAGGCTATGCGGCTTTGCCTGCTACAAGGCAGGAATGACGCATATCGGCTATATTGATGACACCGAATCCCCCTCAAAGGGAAACGAGGTTTTTGCTTCTGCCACCGTGCTTGAATGCCCTCCAATGACTGTTTTCGGGGTGCGAGGCTACAAGGGCGGGAGATGTGTTGGGGAGATTTGGTGCCAGGATGAAAAAATCCTAAAAGAGCTTTCTATGAAGAAGAAAAAAGACTCAAAATTTTCTGCTTCTGATGTTGATGATGTATTTGCCTTGTGTTTTGCCCGCCCTGGCTTGGCTGGTTTTGGAAAGAAAACCCCTGAGAGGATGGAGATAGCTGTTGGGGGCAAGGACATAAATGAAAAATACGAATATGCAATGTCGCTTCTTGGAAAGGAAGTAAAAATTTCCGAAGTTTTCAAGCCAGGCGAGTTTGTGGATGCCATCATGATAACAACAGGCAAAGGCTGGCAGGGGACAGTCAAGCGTTTTGGGACTGCTGTCCAGAGGCGCAAGGCAACTGGAAAGCGCAGGCACATCGGGACTCTTGGGGCATGGCACCCTGGCTACGTCCAATACACAGTGCCCATGCCAGGCCAGATGGGATACCACAAAAGGACCGAGCTCAACAAGAGAATAATGAAGATAGGCCAGCCAAATGAAATAAACCCAAAAGGAGGCTTTCCGCATTACGGGGTTGTCAAAAACGAATTCCTCCTATTGAAAGGCTCGGTTGGCGGCCCTGTCAAAAGGCTCATCCGCTTAAGAAAGGCTGTACGAAAGGCGCATTCAGCCCCAAAGGCGCCCGAAATAAAATATGTTTCACTTGAGTCAAAGCAATAAGTGGTTTTGATGAAAGCAACAGTCTATTCCATTGATGGAAAAGCGCTGCGCGAAGTGCAGCTTCCTCCCCAGTTCGAGTGTGAGGTGCGCTATGACTTAATCTCTCGCGCGGCAATTTCAGACCAGACCAAGCACTACCAGCCAAAGGGCAACTACCCTCTGGCAGGGATGGAGACCTCTGCAAGATACCGGGGCAGGAAGGGCGATTTTGGCTCAGGCAAAAACAGGGGAATGGCAATTCGCCCAAGAGAGGTGCTCCCAAAGGGAAGGCTTGGCCGGGTAAAAAGGATTCCCTCTGCAGTAAAAGGAAGGAGGGCGCACCCGCCACATGTAAATGAGAAAATACTCGAAAAAGTCAACAAAAAAGAATATCGCGCAGCCCTTCTCTCAGCCATCGCAGCAACTGCCAGCAGCGAGGCAGTGAAGAAGCGAGGCCACAGAATCTCCAAGCAGCTTCCGATAGTTGTTGAAAATGCATTTGAGTCCCTCGCAAAGGCAAAGGAGGCATTTCGCGCCCTCTCCAGCTTAATAGCTGAGGATTTGTCCCGCACAAGGAAGGGCAAGGCAAGAAGCGGAGTGGGCTGCAGGAGAGGCGGCAAGCGCTACCCAAAATCCGCGCTGGTGGTGGTCTCTTCCGATGCCCCTGTTTTGAAGGCAGCGCGAAACATTCCAGGAATCGATGTCGTAAAGGCGAGCTCACTTTCAGTTGAGCTTCTTGCGCCTGGAGCAAAGGCAGGCAGGCTTGCCTTATACAGCGAGGCAGCCTTGGCAGAAATAGCAAAGCTATAAGTGGTATTTATGGCGCCAATACTTTACCCTGTGACAAATGAGAAGGCAATCGGGCTTATTGAGTCGCAGAACACCTTAACTTTCGTAGTTGAAAAAAATGCAACCAAGCCACAAATAAAAAAGGAAGTTGAAGAGCTCTTTGAAGTGAAGGTAGCTTCAGTGAACACCCTTATAACTCCCTCGGGGAAAAAACGTGCCTATGTTAAGCTCAAAGAGGGCTTCAAGGCAGATGATGTGGCAGCAAAACTAAAGATAGTATAGTGGTGACAGATACAAATTAGGTGCGAAAATGGGGAAATTACTGCGGCAGCAAAGGAGAGGGAAAGGCTCGGTGGCATATCGCGCGCCATCTCACCGCTACAAGGCAGACTTGGCTTTCAGGAAGCTTGATGAAATTGAGAGAAATGGCGCAGTGCGAGGGGAGGTTCTCTCTTTTGTAGATGACCCAGCCCGAGGCGCCATCCTGATGGACGTCCTTTTTGAAGACGGGCAAAAGCTCCACTTGCTTGCCCCAGAAGGAATTGCAGTGGGCCAGGAGGTTTGGAGCGGCGCACAGGCAAAGCTTTCGCTTGGAAGCTGCCTGCCGCTTTCAAAGATTCCCGAAGGCTCAATGATTTACAATATAGAAATGGTTCCAGGAGATGGAGGCAAGCTGGTCAGGGCGCCAGGCTCTTATGCCACTTTGGTCTCAAAAGAAAAGGACTTGGTTTTTGTCAAGCTTCCTTCAAGGCAGACGCTTACACTCTCAGGAGCATGCCGCGCCCAAATAGGCGTTGTCTGTGGTGGCGGAAGGCTGGAAAAGCCTCTTTTGAAGGCAGGGGCAAACTTTTACAAGAAGCATGCACAAAACCGAAGATGGCCTGTCAACCGAGGCGTGCACATGTCTGCCTATAACCATCCCTTTGGTGGAAAGCAGCACCACAAGGGGCGCGGCAGCATGACAAGCAGGAATGCGCCGCCTGGAAGGAAAGTCGGCCACATCGCTGCCAGGAGCGTTGGCAGGAAGAAAGCGAAAGTTGAAGAGCAGAAAATGAATGAAACAACCCTATAGGAGCTGTATTTATGCCACGTGTTGACAAATACCGCGGAAAAACAAAGGAGGAATGTGCCAAGATGGGCATAGAGGAATTCATGCCGCTTCTTACCTCTCGGGCAAGGCGGGCGCTAAAGCGCGCCACTTCAAGGGCAAGCGAGGTAAAAAAGCTCATCAAAAAGGCAGCGAGAGTAAAGGCGACAAACCCATCTAAGGTAATCCGCACCCACCTGCGCGAGGCAGTCATAATCCCAGACTGGCTTGGTCTTACCTTTGCAGTGCATAACGGAAAGGAATGGAAGAATGTCCAGATAACAATAGACAAGCTGGGCTATCGTTTGGGTGATTTCTCCCACAGCACGGGGAGGGTCATTCACTCTGGCCCAGGGGTTGGGGCAACAAGGGGCTCCAAGTTCATCCCGCTTAAGTAGTGGTTTTTATGAAGTATGCATACACTGAAAAAGAGGGCGTCCGAACGGCGCGTGCTCGCTTGGCTAGTGTAAATGCCTCATACAAAGACCTCTCCCAAGTATGCCGCAATGTTCGCGGCATGCCAACTGAAATGGCAATAAAGTTCCTTGAAGAGGCAGCTGAGAAAAAAAGGGCAGTCAGGTTTTTCACTCACAACGCAGGGATGGGCCATCGCCGCGAGCTTGGCGGGAAAAAAGGAGGTTACCCAATAAAAGCAGCCAGGCTGGTGCTCGGCTTGGTCAAAAGTGCGGAGGCAAACGCTGCAAAGCTTGGGCTTGGAGAAACAAAAATTGCGCACATAATGGCAAACAAGCAGGACATATTTCCTCGCCTCTCCCCAAAGGGAAGGCGCATCAGGCACGACTACGAGACAGCATTTGTAGAAGTGGTGCTTGAAGAGATGCAGCAGAAAGCTGAAAAGCAAGAAAAAAAGAAAAAAGGGGAGAAAAAGTAGGTAGTTCCTATGCCTGACAAGATGAAAGTTGAAGAAAAGTTCATAGAAGATGCAATCACTCGCTACAGGGTGTCCAAGTTCCTGGAGCGAGAGCTGGACAGGGCGGGCTTTTCACGGGTAGGGATACAGCGCACCCCCATGGTCACCAGGATAGCAGTTGAGGTGACCAACCCCGGAAGGGTAATTGGAAAGAAGGGCAAGTCAATACAGGACTTGACAGAGGCGATACAAAAAGAGTTCAAGATTGAAAACCCGCAGATTTCAGTGGTTGAAGCATCAAACCAGAACCTCGAGCCAAGGCTGGTGGCAAAGAAGATATGCCGCTACATTGAGATGGGGAAGAAAGTGCGGGCAATACTCCATGCCAGCCTTCGTGACATAATACGCGCAGGCGCCCTGGGTGCTGAGATAGTTGCCTCTGGAAAAATTGCCGCAAAGGGCGGGCGAAGCAAGTCCTGCCGCGTGATGTCAGGCTACATACCAAAAGCCGGCGAGCCAGCACGGCAAGTGGTTGAGGCGCACGTTACCGCCTATCCCAAGTCAGGCGCAATCGGCGTCCTGGTCAGAATTGTGCTTCCAGGCACAAAGTTCCCAGACAAGGTTGAGGGTGCAAAGATAGAAATTCCAAAAGTGATATCCGCAGCCGAAGATGTCACTGCCGCAACTCCGATGGAAGTTGCGCCGAAGGAGGAGCCAGCGCCAAAGCGAAAAAGGCCTCCGCACAGGAGGAAATAGGAGGGAAAGATGGCAATCTTAAAGCCGAGCAGGGCACGGGAGCTTTCTGATGCCGAGCTTCAGACCAAGCTCTTTGAATACCAAAAGGAGCTAAATTCCGAGCGAGGTCTGTTGGCAGCAGGAGGAAGGACTAGCAACCCCGGCAAGCTTCGCGAGCTTCGCAAGGCAATCGCGCGCATAATGACGATAATTCATGAAAGGAAGCTTGGGCTTTTGCGAGGCGCAAAAACCAAGGCGCAAGAGCAGCAGCCCAAAGAGGAGAAAAAATGATGAAATATTTCCACAATTTGTGGAGGAGGTAAAGGCAATTGGCTGATATCTGTCCGAAATGCGGTCTGATAATGGAGATTTGCTCCTGCGACATCCTCGAAAAAGAGGAAACGCAGAAGATCCGCGTCTACGCGACAAAGGAAAAGTTCCGCAAGCTGGTGACAATTGTTGAGGGAATCGACGAGTCAAAGCTCGAGCAGACCAGCAGCGAACTTAAGCACAAGCTCGCGTGCGGAGGGACAGCCAAGAACGGAGTGATTGTGTTGCAGGGAGACCAGCGCAAGAACATAAAGAAGTTTTTGGTGCAGTTTGGCTTTCCCGAATCATCAATCACCGTGCTTGACGCAATCCAGTGAATCCCATGATAACGCCGCAGAACATAAAATTGCATGAGCTCATCGGCCTTCAGGTGCGGGTGGTGGAAAGCCTCTCGCTTCCATACAGGAAGATAGAAGGCCGCATAGTTGACGAGACAAAAAACACCTTTGTAATTGAAGGGCAGGACGGAATTGAAAGGCGCGTGCCAAAGCGCGGCTGCGTCTTTGAGTTTGTCCTGCCAAGCAAAAGAAGGGTGAGGCTGGACGGAGAAACAATTGCATTTCGGCCTTATGACAGGCCAAAGAAGTTGCGCTGAAAGAGGTAGCATTTATGGAAGAAAAAAAACCAACTGCCATTTCCTTGCCAAGAAACAGGAAAGGCCCGCTCGTCCCTCGCGGAAGAGTGCTTCGGGGAATAGTAGTTTCCGACAGGTCAAAGAAGACAGTAATTGTCCAGCGCGAGGTGCTGGAGAGGTTTCCAAAATATCGGCGCTTTGCCCGTGCTCACTCCCGCATTCCAGCGCACAACCCTGAGGAGATAGGGGCAAAGACCGGGGATTTGGTGGAAATTTCAGAGTGCAGAAAGATTTCAAAGACAAAGGCGTGGATGGTAACAAAGATAATAAAGCGCGCAGAAGGCGCCGTTGTCCTTGAGCAAAAAGGAGGCAGGGCGCTTGAGGAAGAGGCAGAGCGGCTCAAAAAATCAGAGGTGAAGCGCGCGGAGATTCCTGCCAAGAAAGAATAGCAAGGGGTAGTCTTCATGAAAGGGCTTGGTGGCCACATCACAAAGGGCTTGCAGACTGGCTCGCTTCTGGTCTGCAACGACAACTCTGGCGCAAAGGTAGTTGCCATAATAGGGGTGGCTGGAGCAAAGGCAAGAAGGGGCAGGTACCCAAAAGTAGGGGTTGGCGATGTGGTAACCGTTGCAGTCAAGAAAGGGACAGCAGCGCAGAAGAAAAAGGTCCTCAAAGCCGTGATAATCCGCCAAAAGCAGCCGTTCAGGAGGCCAAATGGAATGAGGATTTCCTTCGAGGACAACGCCTGCGTGATAATTGACGAGCAGGGGCTGCCTGTTGGAAGCGAAATAAAGGGAGTCATTGCCCGCGAGGTAGCGGCAAGGTTTCCAAAAGTTGCCGCAATAGCTGCGGCTGTCATATAGTGGTTTTTATGGTTTCAGCAAAGCCAAGGAAGCAAAGGAAGCTGCGCTACAGCGCGCCTATGCACATTCGCAAGAAGATGGTAAGCGCACACCTCTCGCCCGAGCTTCGCGCAAAGCTTGGGACAAAGAAGCGCAGCATTCCTCTGAGAAAGGGAGACACTGTCAAAATCATGCGCGGCGATAAGAAGGGCCATAAGGGCAAGGTAATGGAGGTTTCGCTCAATGACTTGAAAGCTTATGTTGAAGGGGTTGTATCCCGCACTGCGAAGGGAGTGGAGAAGCTCATTCCAATTGACCCTTCAAACCTTCTGATAATTGATGGGGACTTTTCCAAAGACAGGCTGAGAATTCTTGAAAGGTCAAAAGGAGGCAATAAGGGTTGATGCTTATGGCGAAAAAAGGCGGCTCGCACCACATGGTAAGGCTGGTTGCAAAGAAAAGGACAGGGGCAGTTGCAAGAAAAAAGCTCAAGTGGCTGCTTGTGCCTTCCCCTGGGCCGCACCCCAAGGCAGACAGCATCCCAGTCGGAGTGCTCATTCGCGACACTTTCAAGTGGGCTCGCAACCTTGCAGAGGCAAAACGAATACTCAAAAGCGGCGCGCTGCTGATAGATGGGCGAAAGGTCTCTGACCCCCACTTTCCAGTTGGACTCATGGACATCGTCTCAAGCCCTGCCCAAAACAAGTTCTACCGCATTTCCCTGAAAGGCCCAAGCCTCTTCCCCAAGGAAATCAAGCCAGAAGAAGCCAAGTCCAAGTACCTCAAAGTAATCCGCAAGCACACCATAAAAGGAGGAAAAATCAACCTTACCTTCCACGATGGAAGGAATTACGTTTCAGACGCCCACATAAATACAGGGGACACATGCATCCTTTCAGTCCCAGAGTTTAAGCTGCAGTCCCACATAAGGCTTGCCCCCGGCGCCCAATGCTTGGTGGTGGAAGGCAAGCACCGAGGCGAGAAGGCAAGGCTCGAAAAAATAATTGAGAGGCCTGGTTCGCATGAAAGCGAAGCCTTATTGTCTGGCCCTGAAGGGGAATTCATTACAGTGCTGAAATACCTCTTCCCGATTGACGAAAATTATTGATAATGGTGCAATAAAATGAGCAGTGAAAGCGAAAGCAAAATTGGGCAATCCCTTCCAACCGAAGAGAGCGCAAGCAAGGCAAAGGAAAACAGGATGCTTGAGGTCATTGTTGATAAGGTAACCCTGAACATAGGAGTTGGCAGGGGCGGCCAGGAGCTTGAAAATGCCCGCACCCTGCTTGAAAGGCTTGCAGGGGCGAAGGCAGTGCCAACCCGCGCCAAGGTCCGCAACCCAGTCTTTCGCATCAAGAAAGGCGACATAATCGGGACAAAGACCACCCTCCGCGGGCCCGCTGCTGTAGATTTTGTAAGAAAAGCCCTCAAGGCAAAGAACTTCACCCTGCCTTCCCGTTCCTTTGACAAGGAAGGCAACTTTTCATTTGGGGTGCCAGAATACATTGAGTTTCCAGGGGCAAAATATGACCCGCAAATTGGGATGCTTGGCTTTGATGTTTGCGTCACCCTCCGCAGGCGCGGATTTAGGGTCGGGAAAAGAAGGCGCGCCAAGGCAAAGATAGGGCGAGCGCACCGATTGACCAAAAAAGATGGAATAGAATTTGCAAAGAGGGTTTTTCAGATAAACGTAGTGTAGGGGTATTGCATGGCTGAAAAAGAAAACAAAAAGCGCGGGATACCTCCGCAGCACCGCTGGCAGGGGAAAGGGGCGCGCAAGTGCCGTTTTTGTGGCTCGGCGCGTGCGCTTATCCGCTCCTACGGCCTTCGGATATGCAGGAGATGTTTCCGGGAAGTTGCAGAGGAAATAGGCTTTCGCAAGTATTAGGATGTGATGTTATGGCTAACGATCCACTGGCAGACGCTCTCAATACCATAAAGACCCATGAGAGGTTCGCCAAGCCAAGCTGCAGCATAAAGCCCTCAAAGCTTATCCGCGAAACCCTGAAAATATTGCAAAGAAAGGGATACATAGGCGATTTTGAGTTCGTAGATGACGGGCTGAGCGGTTATTTCAAGGTGCAGCTTCTTGGAAGGATAAATGAGTGCGGTGCAGTTAAGCCAAGGTTTGCAGTCAAAAAATCCGAGTGGGGAGAATGGGAGAGCAAATACCTGCCAGGGATAGGGTTTGGGATTTTCATAGTTTCAACCCCGCAAGGCCTGATGACCAACGAAGAAGCAAAAGAAAAGGGGCTTGGCGGAAGGCTTATAGCCTACATATATTGACGCGGTGAAATAATGAAATTGCCAGAAGGAGTCAAGGCATCGGTTGAAGGCAGGCGCCTCACCATTAGCGGGCCAAAGGGCACAGTGTCCAAGGTTTTCAACCATCCCGATGCCCGAATCAGCATCCAAAACGGGGAGGTTGAAATCGGCGGCGGGAAAAAGATAGAGGCGACAATAGAGGCGCATATAAGAAACATGGCAATAGGTGTAACTGAAGGCTACACCAAAAAGCTAAAGGCAGTTTACTCTCACTTTCCAATTTCTGTGGAGGTGAAAGGAAAGGAGCTCCTGATAAAAAACTTTCTTGGCGAAAAGCAGCCAAGAAGGGCGCGGATAGCTGGCGAAACCAAGGTGGAAGCCAAGGGGCAGGAGCTTACGGTTTCAGGCCCATCAAAAGAGGATGTTGGGCAGACCATTGCAAATATTCGCTCTGCCACAAAGATAAGGAACCGCGATTCGCGGGTTTTCCAAGATGGCTTTTACATAGTTGAACAATGATATGGCGCGGTGTGCTTATGGTCAAAAAAAGAAAACACCCCAAATTCCTTCGGCCTAACTTCGGGCGCTCCAGCAGGAAGAGGGTAAAGCGCTCGTGGAGGAGCCAGCGAGGGATTGACAATAAAAAGAGGCTGAAGATAAAGTATATGGGCGCCTCGCCATCAATCGGGTACGGCCAGCCTGCTCAATTGAGGCACAAGCACCCAATTGGCCTGCCAGAAGTCCTTGTTGACTCTGCCTCAAAGCTTGAGGGGCTAAAGGAAGTGGCAGTCCGCATAGCAGGAGGGGTAGGCAGAAAGAAGCGGGAAGAAATAGTCAAAAAGGCAGAAGCGCTCGGGCTTGCAGTCCTAAATAAGGCAAAAAAATATTCCGCACCTGAAAAGAAAAAGCCCGAGGAAAAAAAGGCAGAAGCACCCGCCTTAAAGCAAGAAGAAAAGCCCCAAGGGCAAAAGCCTGATGAGACTAAAGAGAGCAAAAGCTAAGTGATGCTTATGGCAATGGCAACTGTAAAAAGGATTGCATCAGAGCTGCTGGGAGTTGGAAAGTCCCAGATACGCTTTAAGCCAGACTCACTGCAGAAGATTGAAGAGGCGCTTACCAGGGAGGACGTCCGCAGCCTCATAAAAGAAGGGGCAGTATATGCCCTCAGCCCAAGAGGGGCATGCCGCCTTCGCAGAAAGAAAAAGGCAGGGCAGCTCAGAAAGGGGAGAAGAAGCGGAACTGGGACGCGCAAGGGCTCTGCTGGCGCAAGGATGGGAAATAAAAAATTTTGGATTGCGCGCGTCCGTGCGCAGCGCAAGTATCTGCGGATTCTTGTCTCTGAAAATAGGCTGCCTCCAAAAGAAGCGCGAAGGATGTATTGGATGATAAAAGGCAATGCCTTCAGGGGAGTGCGCGCCCTTGAGACATTCTTGCATGAGAACAAGCTCTTGCAAGAGGAAAGGAAAAAGGCAAGTGAATCTAACAGGCATCAAGTGGAGAAGTGATTGAAGTGCCAAAGGCAACAAGTGCGATTTACAAGGTGGCGTTTCGCCGAAGGAGGCTCAACCTTACAAATTATTCCAAGAGGCTTTCGCTAGTGAAGGGCGCGCTTCCAAGAATGGTAGTGCGCAAGTCTTCTCGCGGAGTCTTGGTGCAGTTTATCTCGTTTTCTCCAAAGGGGGACCAGGTATTGGCCTGTGCAGCCTCTGGCAGCCTAAAAGAATATGGATGGGTCCCGCACTGCAATTCCCCGACAGCTTACCTCTGCGGGCTGCTTGCCGGAAAAAATGCGGCAGCAAAGGGGCTCAAAGAGTTCAACCTTGACATTGGGATGCACACCCCCTCCAAAGGCTCCTTGGTTTTTGCGGCACTAAAAGGGGCGCTTGATGCTGGGCTAAAAACAAATTACTCTGAGGAAATGATTAGCGAAGATAGGATTCAGGGGGCTCAAATTGCGCAGTTTGCCAAGAAGCTGCGCTCCGAAGACGAGTCGAGATACAAAAGGGTGTTTTCATCTTACTTAAAAGAGAACTTTGCCCCTGAAAACATTGTGGAGCAGTTCAATTTAGTTAAGGAAAAGATACAGCGATCGTGACGGTGAAGCAATATGGCAAGGGTTAGTAACGAAGTTGGCGGGCAGCAGGAAGATGAAAAGCCAGAGTGGATTCCAAAGACCGAGATAGGCAGGATGGTAAAATCAGGCCAGATAACCTCTGTAGAAGAGATATTCTTCATGGGCAAAAAGATACTTGAGCACGAAATCGTTGATTACCTTTACCCCAATTTAATTGAAGAAACCCTAGAAGTTTCAAGCACCCAGAGGATGACTGACAATGGCAGAAAGGCGCAGTTTAGGGCAGTTGTCCTTGTTGGCGACAAAAATGGGCATGTGGGCGTGGGCGTAGGAAAATCCGAGGAAGTAAAGCCTGCCATTGAATCTGCGATTAAAAATGCAAAGAGAAACATCATCTCAGTTCCGCTTGGAAAGACTGGCAAGTACAAGCACACCTTGCCAATAAAGGTGGTTGGAAAGTCAGGGAGCGTAGAAGTGACCCTTAAGCCTGCCCCGCTTGGAATTGGGCTGGTGGCAAACGAAGTAGTCAAAAAGGTGCTGGCAGCTGCTGGAGTAAAGGACATCTGGAGCTTCTCACGTGGGCATACTCGCAACGTGTATAACACCGCCATGGCAGTAATTGACGCTATTGAGAAGCTAAACACCATGAGGCTAAAAGAGGGCTGGGAATCCATTGTAGAGGTGCAGGCTAAATTAAAGTCTGGTGAAAAGGTGCATTCATGAAGCTCGCAGTAATAAGGCTAAAAGGAAGGTTTTCACTTTCCCCAAAGGTAGAAGACACTCTTTGCAGGCTGAGGCTGCAAAAGACCTACTCTTGCACCCTTGTGGAGGAAAAAGAGGTCGGCATGCTCCGAGCCTGCAAAGATGCAATATCCTTTGGGCAGCTGGACGCAGACACCCTCGCCTTGCTACTTGCAAAGCGAGGCAAAACAACTGATGGGAAAAGGCTGTCCGAAGAAAAAAAGCCAGACCAGATACACAAAATAGCCGAAGAGATTATTTCATCTTCCAAGGGGCTTGAGGAGCACGGAGTCTTCCCAGTTTTCTTTCTCTCTCCCCCAAAAGGCGGGTTTGGAAGCAAGAAGGCCCATGCGCCGCGCGGGCCAGTGGGCAACAACCCAGAAATAGCCAAGCTTATAAAAAAGATGGTTTGAATGGCAAGACTAAAAAAGCGAAACCGGAAGTTTTTAGGAAGCCGAAGCCACGGCAAAGGCAACGCCAAAAACAGGCGTGGAAAGGGCAATAAGGGCGGCTGGGGCAGGGCAGGGATGCACAAGCACCGCTATTCCTACATTACTGCCTATGAGCCTGATTTCTTCGGAGTCCATGGGTTTGTCCCTCCTAAAAAGCAAAAGCCAAAATGCATCAACTTGTGGCAAATTGACAGATATGCCGCCTTGGGCAAGCTACAAAAAAAGGACGGCAAGGATTACTTTGAGTTTAGCGGGAAAGTGCTTGGGACAGGAAGCATAAACCACCCAGTTATAATAAAAGCACTTTCTTTCTCAAGGGGGGCAGAAGAGAAAATAAGGGCAGCTGGAGGAAGGGCAGAGAAGCTTTCTTCCAGCGAGAAAGGCCTCAACACAATGGAAAAGAATTAAAATTTATGCTATAAAATATTTGTAAAAGGTGGTAATAAATGCTAAATAGAAAAATAGCCATTTTGTCAGTTGCACTGCTGATGCTGGTTGCATTGGCAAGTGCCCAGCGCAGCGGGCTTTCTGCGCTGGAGAACGCCATCAGGACATTATGCAGCAGCCTAAATGCCCTGCTTCCAGTAGTGGCAATGCTGATGGTCTTGGTGGCAGGAGTAATATATGCTGCTGGGCAGATAATGGGTGCTGAAACCCGTGCAAGGGCAAATGTCTGGGCAACTGCTGCCCTGACAGGCGCACTAATAGCCCTTCTTATCTACTCTATCGCCCCGCAGATACTCTTCCAGCTTTATAACACAGGCAGTGCCACCAGCACAGACTGGATAAACCAATACTGCAGATAAACCAATACTGCACTGCAACCGTTCCATAAAGCCTTCTTTTTTTGTTTTTCTTTTTCAGGCTTGCCTTATTTGAGTTCCCCAAAGCTAATTATATATAAATATTTTCACCATAAGCAGTGCGAGTTTAACTGCTGATTTTATGGGCTCGCTTGATTTCATCCAGCCTGTTATGCGCTTTTTGCCAGAGGTTGCACCGCCTTCTAGACCACCTACCCTTTCAGAAAAGCTGATGTGGACTTCTCTGGCGCTTGGAATATTTTTTGTCATGTACAATGTAGTGGCTGTCGGGGTGGAGCAGCACGCTGCAGGAATGGACTTTTTGCAGGTGGTGACTGCCAGCCGCATAGGCTCTCTGATTACTGTTGGAATCGGTCCAATTGTGCTTGCAAGCATTTTCTTGCAGCTTTTTGCTGGAGCGAAGATAATTAACGTGGACATGTCCAATCCAGAAGAAAAGCGCAAGTTCCAAGCTACGCAGAAGCTTCTTGCCATACTGCTTTGCTTTTTAGAGGCCACAATATTTGTGGTATTTGCGAGGGTGGCACTGATGCCCCTTTTCCCCGGAGAGGGCTATACCACAAACCTAGACGGTTCGCAAAGCCTTCATGCCCCACTTACCATGGCTATAGTGATATTCCAAATAGCCCTTGGCTCGCTCATTCTTCTTTATCTTGACGAAGTGGTTTCAAAGCACGGAATAGGCAGCGGCATTTCCCTTTTCATCGCTGCCGGTGTCTCCATGGCAATAGTTGGAGGCACAATTGCGCTTTTTACAGGCCCTGGCGGGGTAATCGAAGCCCTTTCCTCTGGAAGCTCAGAGGCTCTTCCAAATGCCATTCTTGCCCTTCTCCCACTTTTCTTTACAATTGCAGTCTTCTTGGTAGTTTCGTATGCAGAAGGAATAAAAGTGGAAATACCTCTTGCATTTGACCGAGCGCGCGGGTTTGGAAGCCGGTTTCCAATAAAGCTTTTGTATGTCTCAAACATCCCAGTCATACTTGCCTCTGCCCTTCTTATGAACCTTCATCTTTTTGCAGTTGGCCTGCAAGACAAGCACCTCTGCATTACAGGGGAGTTTGACCCTACAAGCCAGGAGCTTAACAAGTGCAAAGGAGGAATAGACTTAGTGCAGCTGATAGCATTTGTTGATTCCAGCCATCAGATAAGGGATGGAGCGCTTTATTTGATATCGCCCATCTATCGCCCGCTGCAAGGAAACTACGGCGCTTACTTTAACCACATAATTTCAGGCCAAACCCCGGTATATGGCTTGCCAGAGTGGCTTCACGTAATCGTGTATATTCTCTTCATGATGGGGCTTTGCATTCTTTTTGGCCAGTTCTGGATTGAGACCACGGGAATGAACGCGCAGGAAGTGGCAAAGCAGCTGGACAAGTCTGGGCTTCAAATTCCAGGATTTCGCCGCGACCCGAGAGTAGTAGAAAAAAAGCTCAACGACTATATACCTTACATTACAGTAATCGGCAGCGCATTTGTCGGCCTGCTTGCAGCACTTGCAGACATGTCAGGGGCGCTTGGCAGCGGGACAGGAATACTCCTGACAGTGGGCATCCTTTATAGGATGTACCAAGACCTCGAGAACCAGCGGCTCTTTGAATCATATTCCCTCCTGAGCAAATTTGCATGAGGCTGAGGTGTTGAGGATGGCGATTACCATTGTTATGGGCGTCCCAGGCGCAGGAAAATCCACTGTCCTTGAAGCCATCAAAAGCAACCCCAAATGCAGGCTCGTAAATTATGGAGACCTGATGTTTGAAATAGCCGCAAAAGAAAAGTTGGCTTCTCATCGCGATGAGCTTAGGAGGCTTTCCCCTGGCAAGCAGCTTGAGCTGCAATCAAAAGTTGCTTCAGCCCTTTCTAAAATGGGCGGGAAGGTCGTCCTTGACACCCACTGCTCAATCGCCACTCCAAAAGGCTACCTCCCCGGCCTGCCATTTCATGTCATATCGCAGCTGAAAGTGGAACAGCTCATTCTGATTGTAGCCCCAGTTGAAGAGATAATCGCAAGGCGCAAGAATGACACCTCGCGCCAGAGAGACTATGACAGCATCTCCTCTCTTAAGGCCCATGAAGAGTGGAACAAATTCCTGCTTGCCACTTATTCAGCCCTCTGCGGGGCACCTGCAAAAATAATTGTAAATTCAAACGGCAAGCTCAAAGAGGCGCAAGAAGAGCTCCTTTCCACTCTTGGTTAGCGGTGCAGAAATGATTTTTGATTTGTCAAATTTCTGGATATTTGTCCTAATCGTTGCTTCGCTTTATTTGCTAATCTTGAATTTTGTGCAGGATAGGCTTGGCTGGAAGTCTCGCCTCCAATCTCTTCAAAAAGAGATGGCTGAAAACCAAAAAAAGATGATTGAGGCTGCAAAGGCCAGGCGGGATGAAGAATACCAGCAGTGCACTGAGAAATACAACAAGCAAACGATTGAACTTATGAAGCTTCAGCTTAAGCTGACTGCCCTTTTCCTTGCCCTTTACTATCCTATAACTGCCATTATCTTTCCGGCATTTGAGCCAGGGTTTGGCGACGATGTTCACCTAAGGCTTTATGATGATGGGCTCGGGGCGCACTGCGACTTAGCGGCAGGAGACGGCATTTTTTCAGTATGCTATTCCCTGCCGCAGCAAGCAACGAAAGGAGCATGGGTAATAGACGGCTACCTAAACAGCAGCAGCGATTTTCTTGCAAGAGAAGGGACAGCAATCTATGTTGAGGAGGGCAAAAAAGAGGACGTTTGGCTCCAGTCGCTATCTGCAAAAGGCCCTTTGGACTTTGCATTTGGAAAGGAGGCATATTCACTTTACATCTCAACAGACAAGGAGAAATATGCGGCAGGCGAGCAGGTCCAGATAGTTGCAATCCCGCAAAAACAGGTTGCCTCGTGCGGCAAGACTCTCAGCGAAATAGTGCGCGCTTTCAGGCAAAAGGGGGCTGAACTTTCTGAAAAGGAAATAGGCGAAGTTGCAAACTTCACCCTCTCTTCGTCTGATTGGAAGCCTCTTTCAATAGGCAACAAAAGCTATTTTCTAAAAAGGCACCCCACTTTATTCGGAGAAGAGGCCCTAATTTTTGAGCCAGCGCTTCCTTCCAACCCCGCGGTTGAAGCAGTCCTCAACTCCGGCACCTTTTTCCACATTGACCTTCCCTTTGCGCTACCTTTATTAAACATCCGCCGCATAATCGGCTCTACCGGCGTATTCATATTCTTTGTCTTCGTGATAGGGCTGGGGTATAGCATTGCAAGCTCAGCCTACAAAAAATTCATGAAGAGCAGGGGTGCATAATGTGACTCTCCCAAAAAATCGTTCAAATTCGGTGCGCAAGGTAAAAAGGCGCGCTCCATCAGGCGAAGTGCACACGCTTTACAGAAGGAGGCAGAAGGGAAAGAGGCATACCTGCCCAATAAGCGGAAAGCCGCTTCAGGCAGTGAGCTCCTTGGAAGGCAACCTTTCAAGGCGCAGGCCTAACCGAAAATTCGGCGGGCAGCTTTCATCTGGCGCAGCCTCACGCATAATAGTCCTTGCCACGCGCGTCAAGGAAGGAGTCATGAAACTTCAAGACATAGACATCAAGCTTCTTCCTTATGTCAAGCGCTACCTTGCAAGAAAGAAGTAAGCAAAAGGAGGAGCAGATGATAATAACAATCTCTGGCTTGTCAGGAAGCGGCAAAAATACAATCGGCAGCATAGTTGCAAAAAGGCTGAAGCTTAGGCATGTCAACCCCACATTCAAGAAGCTGGCAGAAGAGCGCCGCATGGACCTGCTGGAATTCCAAAAAAAGGCAGAGGCAGAGCCCAGGATTGACAAGGAATTTGACGCAGCTTTGATAAAAGAAGTTGAGAAAGGCCCATGCGTTGTGACGACCTGGCTTGGCCCATGGATGATACTAAATGCAGACCTGCGTGTCTGGATAGATGCCTCGCAACAGACACGGGCCCAGAGAATTGCAAAAAGAGACGGCATGACTTTGGAAAAGGCGCTTGAGCACATAAGCGCACGCGACTCCTCAAACCGCTCAAGGTACCTCTCAATATACAATATAGACATCTGCGACCATTCGGGCTTTGACTTGGTGATAAATTCAGAGAAGTTCAAGCCAGAGCAATCTGCCCAGGTAATCATTAATGCTGCCTTGTTAAAGGCTGGAAAGCCAAAAAAAGGAAGGCCCGCTTTGCAGAAAAAGGTCCAAAGGAAGGCGGGCAAGAAAGTGAAAGGAAAATAAGCAGTTTTTTGCAACGGAGGAATTTTTATGGCGGCTATATCTGTTGGGCGCGTGTGCGTAAAGTTAAAGGGGCGAGACGCAGGCGAAAAGGTAGTCATAACAAAGATAATAGACAAGAATTTCGTCATGGTTCGCTCGGCTGCGAGGAAGAAAAACCCTGAGAGGCGCTGTGCCATTGTCCATCTTGAGCCAACCGAAACAGTAGTTAGCGCCTGATTTTTCAAAGCGCCTGCCGGCAAGGGTATTATAGATGGCGCACCCAGAACTTGGCGAGCTTTTAAAATGCTCCTTTTTAATAGTTGACAAGCCCATCGGCCCTTCTTCTCACGAGGTCACTTCCTTTGTGCGCAAGATGCTTGGCGTTAAAAAGGCAGGGCATTCTGGCACCCTTGACCCGCAGGTTTCAGGCGTGCTTCCTGTCGGGGTTGGAAAAGCTACCCGCCTGCTTCAATACCTTGCGGCCAAGGACAAAAAATATGTCTGCCTGATGAAGACAGGGAGGAAGATGGGCAAAGAAGAGATAGAGCAGCTGTTTGAGTCATTCACAGGAACCATCGTGCAGACTCCCCCAAAAGAGAGCGCGGTCAGCAAAAAGCCCCGCCAACGCAAGGTTTTTTATATCCATCTCCTCCAATTACAGTCCACGAAGGTGCTTTTCGAGGTGCACTGCGAGGCTGGGACCTATATTCGTGTCCTGGTCTCGGATTTTGCTCCGCATTGCGGCGGTGCAAAGATGCTTGAGTTGAGGCGGATATCAGTTGGCCCGATAACTGAATCCTCTGCTCACACTTTGCAAGAGATATCTGACGCGATGTGGCTTGCACAAGAAAAGCGCGACGAGTCGGCAATAAGAAAAATGCTTTTGCCGGCGTCTGAGGCGCTCTCCCTTCCGAAGATGGTGCTGCAGGACTCCGCTGTGGAGTCGGTCTGCGCAGGCTCAGGGCTTTATCGCCCAGGGCTTCTTGGCTTTGACCAAGGCATCAATGAGGGGGAAGAGGTCGCCCTCATGACGAGGAAGGGGGAGCTGGTTGGCGTTGGGCGCGCAACAGCTTCTTCTTCGGAAATCACGAAAATGAAAAGCGGCTGTGTTGCATCGCCGCTTACAATAGTAATGGAGCGCGGAACTTACCCGCGAAAATGGTAATGGGAGGCGAGTGAGCCGGGATCGCATAACCTGGTAGTGCGCATGCCTGGAGTGTTTTTCCCGATAGCATGTGGTCGCAAGGCCGTATGGGTTCCGGCAGGTGCCCCTGAGTTTGTTGTTCTTGGGGCGTGTGCCGCCCAAAAAAGCTCAGGCGGGGAAAACGCCTGCCACAGGGCTGAAAGTCCCATTCCCGGCGCTTCCCTTTACTAAAGGAGCAATCATGGCAGAGGCTCGGAATTGCCAAGAATTAAGGTGAAAAAATGCCTGAAGACTTCAAGAAAGCAGAGAAATATGAAGAGAAGAAAAAGGACAGGTCAGCTCCTGCGCAGCGCAAGCCGCCGCAGCAGGCAGGAAAGCCGATCATTTCCCCTTCGGGAAAAGAAGTGCGGGGAGTGGTTCGGCTTGCAGGAAAAGACCTCCGCGGAACTCTTCCAATCAACCGCGCCATCGTTGCTGTAAAGGGGGTTGGGATTAACCTTGGCACAGTCCTCTCTTCAATTGCAATTGAGAAGCTGCAAGTGAATGACAAAACCCTCCTTGGCGAGCTTTCAGAGGAGCAGATTCACCAGCTAGAGCACATACTGGCGCATCCCAAAGAATACGGAGTTCCCTCGTGGATGCTAAACAGGCAAAAGGACTTGCTCTCTGGGGAAGACCTGCACCTGATAGGCTCTGATTTAACGTTTGCCGTAAAGCAGGACATTGAGCATGAAAAGGAAATTAACAGCTGGAGAGGGTTCCGCCACGCCTACGGGCAAAAGGTGCGCGGCCAGCACACCCGCAGCACCGGCAGGACAGGCATGACCGTAGGAGTTCTTAGGAAATCTGTGCTTGCAAAGGCAGGTGCAGCCGCCCAGGCAACTGGGGCAAAGGCACAGCAGGCTTCTGCAGCTGCGGCAAAGCCCTCTGCTGCACCGCAAAAGAAAGAGGAGGCTAAAAAGTGAGCAAATGATTGCTAAGAGGTTTTTCAATGGGTGACCCACGAAGGATAAAAAACAAATATGAAACCCCGCGCAAGGTCTGGGATGCAGAAAGGATAAAGACTGAAAAGAAGCTTGCCAGCACCTATGGGCTGAAAAACACCCGCGAGGTTTGGATTGCCCTGCAGCATCTTAAAAAGGCAAGGCGCAATGCCATTCGCCTGATTGCCTTGGGAAAAGAGGGCATGGAAAAGGGAAAGCCGCTCCTTTCGCGCCTGGCAAAGCTTGGCTTGCTTTCAGAAAATGCCACCTTGGAAGACGTGCTTTCCATCACTGTTGAAAACTTCCTGGACAGGCGCCTTCAAACTCGGGTTGTGAAAAAGGGGCTTGCAAGAACGATGGCACAGGCACGCCAGCTAATAACCCATGGCTTCATTGCCATAAGAGGAAGGCGCGTCACCGTTCCATCCTACCTTGTCAATGCTGAAGAGGACGCCTACATTTCCTATTATCGCCCAATTGACATCTCTCCACAAGAGGCGAAGCCTGAGAGGTCTGCCGCACAGGCAGGGGCTCAAAGAGAATCTTAATGGTGGTTTTTGTGGTTGACAAAAAAGAAGCAGCTCAAAGCGAGGCAAAAACCGAGGCACCAAAAGCCGCAAAAGAGGCTCCAGAGGCAGTTGCTTCCCCCCCTCCGCAGCAGCCTGCTGCCCAAGAACATGCTGAGGCACCAAAGCCGCGCGTGCAGAGGTGGGCAGTAGCGCATGTTTACTCTTCCAAGAATGACACGATAATAACCGTTACTGACCTGTCTGGCGCAGAGACGATAGCAAAGGCTTCAGGAGGAATGATTGTAAAGGCAGACCGAGAAGAAGGAAAGCCATATGCTGCCATGCAGGCTGCCATGCGCGTGGCAAACGAGGTAAAAAACAAGGGGATTACTGGCCTGCACATCCGAATTCGCGCACCCGGAGGCAATGGGGCAAAAACGCCTGGGGCAGGGGCGCAGGCAGTAGTCCGCTCGCTTGCAAGGATGGGGCTGAAAATAGGCAAAATAGAAGACGTTACCCCCATTCCAACTGATACTACCAAAAGGCCAGGCGGCAGAAGGGGACGAAGGGTTTGAGCCGGTGATAGCATGGATATTGAGATATTGCGCGAAAAGGAGAACAGGCTGGAGTTTTTGCTTAAAGGAACCTCTGTTCCGTTCTCCAACTTGGTAAGAAGGTATGTTTTAGGGCAGCTTCCAACCTTTGCAATTGACCGAGTGACCTTTTATGAGAATTCCTCCGCGCTCTTTGACGAATACATTGCCCACAGGCTTGGGCAAATCCCAATTGTTTCAGACGTTGCCCGCCCAACAGATGAAATCACCTTCATGCTTGACGCAGAGGGGCCAGCCACAGTTTATTCCAAGCACCTCAAAAGCAGTGACCCGAAAATAAAAGTGGCTTATGAGAACATCCCTATCCTGCGCCTGCTTGAAGGGCAAAACATACGCCTTGAGGCAAAGGCTCGGCAGGGGATAGGGCGAGCCCATGCAAAGTTCCAACCAGGCTTAATCTCCTATGAGATGCTCTCTGAAAGCGAGTTTCGTTTCAAGCTTGAAAGCTTCATGCAAATTCCGCCTCGCAAGATGCTTATGCAAACAGCGGATATCATAATTGAAAAATGCGAGGAGCTTGAACGCAAGCTTTCGGAGTTAAAAGAATAACTAGCTAAAAATTGCATGCGCAAAAGAAATAAAAAGGGGGCGATGTAGCAAGTTGAAATTAGAGGTTGTGGGGGTGGCAGAGCCAGGTCAAATGCGCCAGCTTGAGGGGCTGGTGCCTTAGGGCTTCGAGGGTTCAAAAAAAATCCGCCCTTGTCTGGTGCGGGTTTGGAGAACAAATCCCTTCCCCCACACTTAACCGCTCGGTGTTGTTTATGAGGAAAGCAAAATTCTCTGAGAAAAACTTAAAGATATCCGCGGGCCTTCCGCCAGAGGCAAGGAAGACGCCATTTTGGAAAAGGGTCCTTGGGCTTCTTTCAGCCCCATCCAGGAAAAAGCCAGGAGTAAACGTAAGCAAGATTGCAAAGTTTGCAGGAAACGGCCAGCTGGTGGTTGTCCCTGACAAGGTGCTCGGCGCAGGAAGGCTGACCTCAGCAGTCAACGTTGCAGCAGTTTCATTCTCGCAGTCTGCCAAGTCCATGATAGAAGCCGCAGGCGGAAAGGCAATCTCAATAGTTGAGGCAGCTAAAAAAAGCCCAACTGGCAAGGGCCTAATAATCATAAAATAAATTGGGTGAAGGAATGGTAGTGATTGATGCCAACGGAGCGGTTGTTGGAAGGCTGGGGGCAAGGGTGGCGAAGCTTTTGCTCTCTGGGCAGGAAGTTCAAATAATAAACGCTGACAAGGCAATCATGGTGGGCTCCCTTTCTGCTGCTCGCGACAAGTATTTTTCCCGCAGGCAGCAGAAAAACAAGCGCCAGCCTGAAAACTCGCCCCGCTGGCCTCGTGTCCCACACCTCCTCTTGCGCAGGATAATCAGGGGCATGCTGCCCTGGAAGAGCCAGCGCGGAAGAGAAGCGTATCGGAGGCTGAAAGTATTTTCAGGTGAAGCCGGCGAAGGCAAGAAGCTCTCCATACCCGAGGCCTCAGGGAGCGGAAAGCACAGGGCATTTACCCTTTCGCAGCTTTGCTTGGCGCTTGGCGGCAAGCCAAATTAGAGGAATAAGGTGCATATTATGGCAACTCCAAAAAAGAAGGCAAAACCAAAACAAAAAAAGGAGGCAAATGTATTCCGCGGAAAAAGAAAAGAGAGCGTGGCCCGTGCCACAATCAAAAAAGGCAAGGGAGTTGTAAGGATAAACAGCGTCCTTCTGCAAGCCATTGACAACAAGTATGTGCGCGAGACAATTGCCGAGCCGCTTCATCTCGCCCCAGAAATTGCTTCGCAAGTTGACATATCCGTAAATGTCTATGGCGGAGGGGCGATGGGGCAGGCGCAGGCAAGCCGCCTGGCAATTGCCAGGGCATTAATTGGCTTTTCAAATGACCCTGCCCTCAAGCAAAAGTTCTTGTCATACGACCGCTCAATGGTCGCTGAGGACTCAAGGCGCATTGAGCCGAAGAAGTACAAAGGGCCAAAGGCTCGCGCAAGATTCCAAAAGTCATACAGGTAAATAGGATATTGGGTTGGCAAGGGGTGTGCGTATGTTCTTTCCAATAAGATGCTTCACATGCGGGGCAGTGATAGGGCACCAGTGGGAAGAATACCAAAAGCAGGTTAAAGAGGGCAAAAGCCCTGCAGAGGTGCTGGATTCATTGGAGATTGAGCGTTACTGCTGCCGCAGGATGTTTCTTTCGCACGTAGAAGTGATGGACAAGGTGATGCGCTACAGGAAATTTTAGGAGGATATTGGCTTGCGGTATTGGGGCCATGGGGTAACCTGGCTATCCTTCCGGCTTGGGGTGCCGGCGATCCGAGTGAGGTTGAAGTGGCCTTCGGGAATTCAACTCTTTGCAAGGTGGCAAGAATCCACCTGCAAAAGGACAAATCTCGGTGGCCCCATTTTATTTTAACGAAAGGGAAATTTCGAGAGTGGCGTCAACAAGTGCCTGCGAAATCCCGGACAGAGGTTGTATCATGAGCGAGAGTTTCTTGATAAAGCAGGAGGCATACCTTGAAGCAGGGGTGCATATCGGCACAAAGCTCAAAGTAATTGACATGAGCCAATTCATCTACCGAATGCGAAATGACGGCCTGTATATACTTGACCTGCGCAAGATAGATGAGCGGATAAGGCTTGCAGGAAAGCTTCTTTCTCAATATGCCCCAAACGAAATCCTCGTTGTTGCCTCGCGCACCTACTCTGGCAATGCCGCTTCGGTTTTTTCCCAGCAGACAGGCATCAAGATTTTTCAGGGGAGGTTTATCCCAGGCATTTTCACAAACGTCTCACGCTCAGATTTCATGGAGCCCAAGCTGCTTCTAATCTGCGACCCAAAAGGCGAGCGGCAGGCCGCCATTGAAGCAGGAAAAATGGGCATCCCCACAATAGGGCTTTGCGACACCGACAACTCAACTTCATTTATAGACTGGGTAGTGCCCTGCAACAACAAAGGGAGGCGCTCACTTGCCCTTATTTTCTACCTTCTAACCCGCGAGTATCTAATGGGAAGGGGCAGGATTTCTTCATATGACGAGTTTAGCGTGCCTCTTTCTGCATTTGAGGCAGAGCCGCAGATGCAGGAAAGCCCTGCGCAGGAAAAAGAGGGAGCTGCCGAAGAAGGCGCCCCTGCGCAGCAGCCAAGCGTTCCTCAACAGGAAGACCTACCAGATAAAGCAGCAGAACAGGAGGCTGGCACTAAAAAGGAGAAAAAGGGCCGAAAAAAAGAAGAATAGTCTAATCAGGGAACGCCGCATAGCAGTTCCTTGCGTCATCACTGGCTTGGCTTATAAATTTGCAAATCTCCTTGTCATAAGCCACTATGGCTGCCCGGTAATAGCACTTGTCTTTCCAAGCAGTGTCCGACACCTTTCCGCAGTCGTCTGCAACAGGCCCTTCTTCTACATGCAGGATGCTGTTTGCATAGCACTCCGTCCTTTGCGAGCCTGTCTCAAGCCCGTTGCAAAGAGAAGGCATCCTGTTAGCCATTGCAGCAGCGTAGTAGCATCCTGCCTTGAGAAGGCTGATTTTTATCTTGGTGCAAACTGAAACATCTGCTGTCTCTTTTGCAAACTCTGAGTAACACCAGTTCCTGTCTGTGCCGCTTCCCACAGCCATCTCGGGTTCTACCTTTTCGCAGAACCTTTCATCCTTTCTTTCAGCTGCAAAATGCAAGTAACACCTGTTTCGGTAGTCGCTGCCAGCAGTGGCAAGGTCGCAGCCTGATGGGTCGCCCAGCCTCTTTGAGGCAAGCTCCAAGCAATAGTCTTGCACAGCCGCAAAGCTTGCAAGCTTGCACTCCAAAAAGTCCCTTTTCACCACTGCCCTGCACGCATGCCTTTCAGCAGGCGTGCTTATTTTCTCACAGGCACTTGTGTCGCTTTTGTTTTTTGCATATTCATAATAGCACCAGTCGCTTGAGCAATACGAGTAATCCTCCTTTTCCAATGCGATGCACAAGCCCCTTTTTTCCAAGTCAAGCAAAAGCATGCACTCTGGCAGCACGTTCTTGAGGCAGACCAGCCTTTTGTCATAGTCTGCAATGAGGTTGCATATCTCTTCTGACTTTTCCCTTCTTGCATTTTCAGTCAGGCATTCTACCCTTAATTCAGGGTTGCTTATCTTCCTGCACACCTCCAGGCTTTTGTTTGCAAAAAGCGAATAGCACCAGTCAATCTTCTCCACCGAATAGATATTTTTGCACAGTTCAACGTCCCCCCTTTCGCGCGCAAGGTTGTAGAAGCACTCATCGCGCTGGAGAACGTTGCCTTCTTTGCACGGGGAAAGAGCAGTCTCGTTCTTTTCAGAGCCATTCCTGCTAGCATTTTCTGCAACCTCTTCCCCCACAATAGGAGCCGGTTTTTTTTCCGTGCAGCCTGCAATAAGGATTAACAGGAAAACTGCTGCTGCCATTGCAAAGGCTAGCCATCGTGCCGTGCCCATTTTATGCACCACTGCCCTTTCGAATGCAGCATTTTTAATGATATTCGCCAAAACTATCCTTTTGCGGAGATGGCAGAGCCTGGTCAAATGCGCGAGGCTTAGGACCTCGTGCCTTAGCGGCTGCGGGGGTTCTGGCTTTTTTGGCATAGCCCAAAATTGCCGCCTATAAATCCTCCTCTCCGCACCTTTTTTATTAACAAGCTTCGATATGATGGGCATGCTCATTTTTCAATCATATGCACAAAAGCAAGAAAGCTCCCACGAGGAAGACGAACGCCGCTTCGGAATAAGGATGCGAAAGCCATTTTATGAAATATCAAGTGTGTTTAGCGAAGAAATCCAGACTGCTCTGCCCGAGATAGAAAAAATATTCCAAAAGAAGGGCCTGTCCGAGTTTATTTCTACCCTGACGCCTGGCACCCAAAATGCAATATACGCGGCATCATTTGCGTGGGGCTATGAAAATGCGGTGCGCTATGTCAAAAGCGCCATGAAGCTTGAGGAGGTGAAGAACGCCGCTGATTCTGAGGAGCGAAGCAAGGCAGTGATGGAAAGCATCTGCTCGCAGGCGCAAAGCGAAAAGCCCGCGGAATACAAGGAAAGCGCCAGCTTTGTTTGGGGCTTCTACAACGAAGACTTGAAAGAAACGCAGGCCCAAAAGGCAAAGACCGAGCGCATTCTAAAAAGCAGTGAAAAGACGAAGGAAGAAATTGAGCTGCCCTCTAGCTCTCAAGCAGCCGTTTCTCTTTCCATAGAGCACGACTCCACCACCCCCTCCCTCCTATATTGCGCTTCATCGCTGCAAGCAGAGGAAGAACAAAAGGAGCAGCAGGCAATCGCACAAAAGAGAGAGGAGCTTGCGCGCTTGATTGAAGCCCCGCAGGCCAAACTCATCATCCAAGAAGCAAAAAAAGAAGGAAGCGCTGAAAAAGAAGAGGAGATGGAAAAGGCAAGGCAGATAGCCCTCCAAAGAAAAGAAGAGCTAATTGAAGAGTACCAGCGGACAGAAAAGAAAATAGCAGAGGCCATAAAAGTCCTTGACAAGCTTGAAAGCGACAAAAAAGAAGAGCTGCAGCGAATTGCGTCCATGCTCCCCAGGGAGCTGGAAGCAGTTGTGCTGCGCCGCGGCCATCTTCTTGCAAGCCGCAAAGCCCTAAAAGCGCAGCTTGTAAAGTGGCTGGCGTTTTCCTCTGCAACTCGCTATGCCCTCAAAAACATGCCTCCAGAAAGGCTATTTAAGCTCATCTCCCTTTCCTCTCTTTTCAGGTTTGGAAGGTAGTTAGCTAAAGGTGTTTTAGTGCATGATGGTAGCAGCGCAGTGGTGCAGTTTTCCTTTTTCATAATATTTGCCCTTCTTGGCACCCTCCTTTCAATGAAGCTTCGCCAGCCATATGTAGTGGGGCTGCTACTGCTTGGAATGATTGCTGGTCCAAATGCCTTGGGAATAATCTCAGACACAGGGCTTATCGCCACCCTTTCAGACCTTGGGGCCATCTTGCTCCTTTTCACAGTGGGGATTGAGTTTTCAATAGCCAGGATACTAAAGTCAAGCTTCCGCGCACTATTTATCACAGCGTTCAAAATGTCCCTTCTTTTCATATTTGGCTACGAAGCCGCTCTTTATTTCGGGCTTGACCTGACCTCTGCGCTATTTGTTGGCGCAATGCTTTCAATCACCAGCACTGCCCTGCTTTTCAAGATAGTTGAGCAAAAAAACATGCACAAGAACCGCGTCCTGCCCCTCCTCTTCTCCATGCTCATATTTGAAGACATTGCCGCAGTGGCTGCGCTTACCTTCTTTTCAAGCTTGGGCAGTGGCGCCCCAACTTATGAGGACAAGGTCTATTCCATCTTGGTTTCGCTGGGGTTGCTTGGCGCCTTCTATATACTTGTGCGCAAGGCAGCAGCAGACATGATAACTCGGCTCACCTCCACCTTTTCACAGGAGGTCATGATCTTTGTCTCATTTTCCCTCTGCCTTGCACTCTCAATGGTCTCTTCATTCCTTGGCCTTTCGCCAGCAATAGGGGCTTTCTTGGCAGGCAGCATTGTAGCCTCATTGAAAAATTCCCGCCAGATTGAGCGAGAGATAAAGCCCCTCCTTTTGACATTTGCATCGCTTTTCTTCCTCTCCCTTGGAATGCAGATAAGCCCAGCGGTGATACTTGCCAACTTTCCCTTCGCCTTCACAATCACAGCGCTATTCGTCCTCATCTGCTTTTCTTCAGTCTATTTCTTCCTTTATACTACTGGGGCAAGCTCACGGACCGCACTTTTCGGAGCCTCGGCGATGGTGGTGCTTGGAGAGTTCTCACTCCTCATTGCCTCGCTTGCCAGAGGTGAATTTGGCTCTCTTCTAATATCCACAGCCTCTTTTGGAGTAGTGGCCACCTCCATCCTCTCTTCTTTCCTTCTTGACAACCAAGAGCGCCTTTTCGGGGTGGGGCAGAGGCTCATGCCAAGGATGTTGCGCCGCTCAGCCCATTCACTTTCTTGGTATTTCAGCGGGCTGATGCGCGATTTTTCTCCGACAGGCAGCTTCTGGAAAATCTCCATTGTATGCTGGCAGTGCATCAGAAATGAACTTGGCAAAATTGCCCTGCTGGGCATCATCCTGGTATTTTTGCGCTTCGCTATCCGAGCAGCAGGGCTTTCTCCTCAGGCTGCTGCCCAGCTCATGGCTGCCCTTTTTGTTCTTGCAGCCGTCCCATTTCTATTGATACTACGGCGCATAATACAAGAGCTGCACCCAATATTAGATGCCCTTTCAAAGTCAATAGTCCGCCACCGCAGAACTGCAAAGAGCCGCTCTATAATTTTGCGAGATATGGCTTCTGCCCTCATCCTAATATTAACATCAATCATCCTTCCAGAGGTTATTTCCTTTTTGAGGCTGCCACCACTATTCCTCTGGGCAGACGAGCTTCTAATCCTCCTTGCCCTCGTATTCCTATGGGACGTCTACCGCCATTCGCGCCAGCTATCGCTGCCCCCAGCAAAAAGATCAACCTGACTAGGGCATTCTTCTGTTCAGAACCCCAAAAGGTAAATTTCACTCCCGTCAGGGAGGAGGATGCTTGAAGGCCATTTGAACAGCTCTTCTTTTTTTCCATCACTCTTCTTTGCATTCTCAGCAGTGCATTTTTCTTTTTGCATGGCGAATATCTCCATTTTAGAATTCCTAATCGCAGAGTTAATGTCCCTGATTAAGCCTTCGCAAAAGCTAGCCAGCCTTTCAAGATTTGCCTCTGACAGGCGAGCCATCCTGTCTATGAATAAATAGCCTGTCTTCTTTTTGCCAGTTGCCACTTCTATATTCCACCTGCTCCAGCGGTAAGTGGAGTATAGCGAATGTGCCAAGAATGCCGATGCCGCCCCAAGCCCTATTGCAGTGATTGGGGAGGGAAAAGCTGCAAAAAATGCTCCTGCTATCGCCATTGTCCAGAAAGCCGCAGAATCTTTTAGCAAGTATTCTCCTTCTTTTGAAGGTGGCAGCTCAAGAAAAGTGCCAAAAGCAATCTTGGCATATCTTTCGGCATTTCTTGCAAGCAGCCTTTTTTCGGCATTGCCTCTGATCTCTTCTATCTTTTGCTCAACGCGACCATTTTTTATAGACATTGCAATCTCTTGCACCAGCCTGAGGGTTTTGGCAGAATACTCCAAGTATCTTATTTTCTCTTCTATTTCCTCTTTTGTCTTTTCCTTTTCCAAAAGAGGCATTCTACGGCGTATAGCTACATTGTTTTCATCCACTACCCATTCCTTTGTTGCCAGGTTTCTTACTGTCCTGAGGCATCCCAAAAAAGAGTAGCTCTCAACCCTTCTGAAAAATTTCTCGCGCCTGCCTTCTTTTCCTGCGACAGGGCTTGCGCTGGACTTTGAATCCCTAAGAAGGAGCTCCATCCCATCACCCGGGCGTGTGCACTACGCCCATTTATAAAATTCGCCCGGCAAACCTTATACAGCTTTCCCCTCTCTTTTCACGCCAGTTGCCAGCAGGACACAGAAGCAAACCTTTAAATAATGCTGTTATAATAAGTATAAATAGGTGTATTTATGTCTTGGTTTAAAAAGAACCCCAAGGGGACGAATGGCGAGGTTTACCAAGCCCTCAGAGAAGGGCTTGATAAGATGAAAAGGCTGCAAATTGAGCGCATTCCTTTAATGGTAGAGGAAGCAGGCCCATCAGGGGAATCAAAAAAGGCGGTGGGCTGGTCGCCAATAAACAGGCTCAATCTCGGCTATTATCCGTATGCAACTCTGCACGAAATAGAAAAGGAGAAGATAGACGAAAATAAGCACTACATAGTGGCATCCCTTTTTTATAGGAAAGGGGTTGGGGGCGAACCAGACATAGAAAGAGTAGAGGTCGTGCACCGGACACGCATCTTTCCGCTATTTCCAGCTTCCGGCAAGCATTACTATTCTGTCGCTTATCATTACGACGGCGACAGCATAAAAATTTTCGCAGACGACAACCAAAAGATAGAAGGCTGGAAGGGCGCAGAGGTTGAAGAAGCTATTAACAAAGGCATCCGCGAATATCTTGCAATAACAAAAGAACTGATGGAAAAGGCAGGAGTATTCAAGGCACTTGAAAAAATCGCAAACCGGGCAGTTTCTCCCTTTGATCAGATTTTGTCCGATATGCGCAATAGCATTGAGAAGGCAAAAAAACACCCCCTATAAATATGGTGGTTTTATGCAGGGAACCCAAGCAGCCATGCGCCCCACCCTCCAAGAGGCTCTAGGCAGTGTTAATTCCGAAGTTAAAAACCGCATAAGAGGTGCACAGGTACTCATTAAGCCCAATTTTGTGGATCCACAAATACCAAGGGCGTGTTCAACACCAGCAGCAATAGGCACGGTTGCACGCTGGGCTTTTTTTCACGGTGCGGACCGTGTCCTTGTAGGAGACGATGGATGCCTGCATTCCCAGGAAAAAATGCTTGGGAGTGGGATAAAAACCTTCTCAAGCCGAGCCGGTGATCTTTTAGGAGTTACAGATGAACTGCGAAAAGTCGTGGCTGAAACTGGAAAAAAGGCTGGCTATATCGAGATGGCTTCTTTGCGCACAGTAGAGTTTGAAGGAATTCTGCTCAGGGACACTTCGGAGTTTATGGTGGTCAATCTCACTCTTCCAAAAGTGCATGGCGAATATGAGTTCAGCGGAGTTTGCAAAAACCTCATCGGGCTAATACCTCCTGAAAAAAGGTCGGAAACAGTACACCCATCAAGCGGTAGAGAGATAGGCTTGGAGTTGAAATATGCTGTATCCTCCGACACCAGCATCAAGCCTTTGTGCTCCCCGCAGATTGTGTATGTGGATGAAAGCAACCGCCAAAAGCAATTTGACGTTATGCAAAAGCTGATAAATTACGCAAGGACTGCCGGAAACTTCCTGCTCCATGTGATAGATGGAAGCATGGGCCTGATTCTCCACGAACATTTTGGGCCCAGAGTCAAGCTGGGCTTCGCAGCGGCAGGCACCGACCCCGTCCAAGTTGATAGCATATGCTACAAGTACCTTAACATACCTTCAGTCTTTTACCTTCCAGGCGGCCAAGTTGGCAAAATGGCAGGTAAGCAAGTTCTGATATACGACAGCGATAGCCAAGGTCTTTGGACCGGGCTTGAATTATCTAATAAAAAATAAGTTCAAGCCCCCGGCGAGGATCGAACTCGCTACCTGTTGTTTTCTTGTTGTTACTTCTCAGGCTTCCCTTGGGAAGTAACGTAGAAACCCGCCCGCAGTTTCGCAAGGGGGTTTCTCGCCCAGTTCCGCTCTGTTTGGTGTTCGGGAGGAAGTAACGTAGAAACCCGCCCGCAGTTTCGCAAGGGGGTTTCTCGTACAAGACAACCGCTCTACCAATGAGCTACGGGGGCCCACAGAAAACTTAGCACATATCATTTTAAAGGTTGGTCGGAAGAAAACCAAGCTAACAAGGGTGCAGTCTATGGGCAAATTTCCAGAAGCAGACGCATACATCTCAAATATTTTTATCTGCCGCAAGTGCAAGGCACGTAACAAGCGAGGGGCAGAGAAGTGCCGAAAATGCGGTTCTCCTTATATGCGCCCCAAGCGCAAGGACATCAGGGTCAAGAAGTGAAGGTGGAGGCAGAGGGCCATGGCAGAGGGCGAAGTAGTTTTCACCGCACGCTACAAGGACTGGGTGGTAATAAAGAAGATGTCTATTGACTCTTCTACCACCCCGCAGGAAGTGGCAGCGATACTAGCATCAATAGAAGCCACTCTCTCCCGCAAGAGCTATGAATTTGCAGGCATAAACCAGCAGAAAATAGACGAAATCGCAGAAAGGATGGTAAAAGGTAAGCGCAAGAGCTACTCCTCTTTGGCAGAGGCGATTTCGTCAATCAAGCCAAGCGAGCTTCGCCAAGAGCTGCTTGCAGCCTGCCCCACTGAAAAACACCTGCCAATCGCAGAAAATTACCTTCTAAAAATGGTGCTTGATAAGCTCGGGTTTCGCACTAACCTAGATACCGAGACGCTTCAAGAGGTATACCCTGAAATAAAGGTGGCAAAGCCACGCGGCAACTTCGGCAAAAAGAAGTAGCATGCCAATTGGCGCAATTCGGAAAGCTTTATAAAATCAATCTCTAATATATTGCCGCTTCGACTTAATGAACGACGTAGGATTTCGTTCAGTCAGGCGTAATTTTGCACTATGGAGGTGTGTTTGAATGGCAGAAAAGGAGCACATTAACCTGATATTCATAGGCCACGTGGACCATGGCAAGTCCACGACAGTAGGGCGGATACTTTACGAGACAGGTGCACTCACAGAGCAGCAGCTTAGAAAGCTCAAGGAAGAGGCAGAAAAGGTTGGCAAGGCCACCTTTGAATTTGCCTTTACCATGGACACCTTGAAAGAAGAGAGGGAGCGAGGAGTGACAATTGACCTCTCCCACAAGGAATTCCAAACCCAAAAATACTACTTCACCATAATAGACGCCCCTGGCCACAGGGACTTTGTAAAAAACATGATTACCGGAGCATCGCAGGCAGATGCCGCTGTCTTGGTCTGCTCTGCAAAAGAAGGGGTGCAGGCACAGACAAAGGAACACGCCTTCCTTGCAAAAGTGCTGGGGGTAAACCAGCTTATAGTTGCAATAAACAAGATGGATGCAGTCAATTATGACCATGTCAAGTTTGACGAAACCAAGATGGCACTTCAAAATCTGCTCAAGAACATCGGATACAAAGTAGACACAATACCATTCATCCCAATTTCAGGCTATGCCGGGGCAAACATAAAGACCAAGTCGCCTGAAACTCCTTGGTACGCAGGTCCAACTCTTATTGAGGCATTTGACAAGCTCACTCCTCCTGCCAAGCCAATTGACAAGCCCCTTAGGCTTCCAATCCAAGATGTATTTACAATTACAGGCCATGGCACTGTGCCAGTAGGCAGGGTAGAAACAGGCGTAATGAAAGTCAATGACAGCGTGGTATTCATGCCTTCTGGGGCAAAGGGAGAGGTAAAAAGCATTGAGATGCACCACCAACCCCTGCAGCAAGCAGTGCCTGGCGACAACATCGGCTTCAACGTGAAGAACGTTGACAAGAAAGACATCAAGCGAGGCGAGGTAGTGGGCCCAGCCAACAACCCGCCAAAGGTAGCTTCAGAATTCACTGCCCAGATTGTTGTGCTTGAGCACCCAACTGCAATTGGAAAGGGCTATACTCCTGTCTTCCACATTCACACTGCCCAGGTAGCATGCACAATAACTGAGATAATGGAAAAGAAAGACCCCAAGACCGGGCAAGTGCTCCAAAAGAACCCTGACTTTATAAAATCAGGAGATGTGGCAGTGGTAAAGGTCAAGCCCCTCAAGCCAGTGGTCGTTGAAAAGTTCCAAGAATTCCCTCCACTTGGCAGGTTTGCCATTAGGGACATGGGGCAGACAGTCGCGGCAGGAGTGGTGCTTGACGTTGTGCCGAAAGCATAAATTCTCTTTTGTTTTTATGAAAATTTATGGCGAGCGAAGTATCCGGTCCGCAAGAATCGGAACAAAACAGGTGCATTGATTGGGTAAGGCAAGGATTAAGCTGATCGGCAAAAGCCCAGAGGACTTGGAAGAAGTTTGCAAGCAAATCCTTGAAATCACAAAAATGACCGGAGTTGAAGTAAAAGGGCCAATTCCCCTGCCTACCCGCCGCCTTGTTGTTACCACCCGCCGCTCTCCGTGTGGAGACGGCTCGGACACCTACGAGCACTGGGAAATGCGCATCCACAAGCGAATCATTGATGTTGCAGGCGACGAGCGCACCCTGAGGCAAATCATGCGCGTGCGCGTTCCTGAAAATGTGCAGGTAAAAATATCGCTTGAATAACCTATCTTTTAGAAATCCTGCAAATCTCCTGCGCAAAATTCAAAACTAACGCCGCCACTGAAGAATAAAACGCCGAGGAGGAGATCTTGCGCGAAAGCGCGAGAGATTTGGAGCGGAAACGCCGCTCCAAACCGACGAGGGCATTTTAAAAATAAAGCGCCGAGGAGGAGATTTGTTCATGCGCCCTCCATGTTCTGTTTGGGAGGAAGCAGGGAAACCCTCTTTCAGAAAAGCAGAGGGGTTTTCCTATTGAACTCCTAAGCCCCGAAGGGCACCAGATTGCCTTCCCATATAGAGGCTCAAGTCTGGCGCATTACCAGGTTCTGCCACCTCGGCATGTTAAAGAAATAGCCTGAATAGAATTTAAAGCAATCAGGGGTTTTCAATTTCCACTTCGCCTTTCAATACCTTGCACTGGCAAGCCAGCCTCTGGTTTGGCTTTGCCCCAAACCCTTCCAACGTAGCCTTCTCATTCTCCGTTTTTTCGCTTAAATTCTCCATCCCCTTATTTACGTTTACAAGGCACGAAAGGCAAACCCCTGCCTTGCACGAAAATGATATTGATGCGCCGTTGTCTTCAGCAACCTGCACCAGGTCTGAGCCATCAGGCACCTCAACTGTTTTGTTGTCTGACTTGAAAATTACTTTTGCCATCGCCATCGCCTCGCATCTAATTGCCGCAAAAAGTTTATATTTGCTAACCGAAGTTTATCCGTCAATTTGCGAAGGGGCGCATAAATTAAAAACAAGCTCGTCGCATCTTTTGTTGGTGATAATATGCCCTCCAATCTTCCATCAAGTTTTTCCCATTCCTCCCATGGCGCTGCCCAAAAGCAGCAGCCTTCCCATGAAGAAGAAAAGCCCAAAGTGACGCAGGCAGACTCTACCCCGGCAATAATAATCAGCATATTGGCGCTCATGATTTCCATTGCCAGCTTCTATGTTGCCTTCTTTATGGAAAAGCCGCTTACCCAATCGCAAAAAGAATCCCTCAAAGAAATAGCCCAGCAACTTCGGGAATTGCAAAACAAAGACATAATGCTTGGCGCACCTGTTGAAACGCGCCTATATTTGGACCAAGTATACCCTGCCAAAGACATGTTCCCTGAAACCTTCAACGTTACAATTGACTTTGCCATTCCTATTGAGGGCCAGCTTGTTGGGCTTGGCACGACAGGCCAGCCAGTCTATATCAAAGTCAAAGACGAGCTTCCTGTAAAATCAACAATACCTCTTTCCAACAAGGTCTTTGGGAACACCACAATAAGAATAGCAAAAGAATTTCCAGTTGAGGCGAGGTTTTCCTCAGTGGTCAAGGTCCGCTCGGCATATGGAAAAGAGCTAAACGCCATAATAGACAAGCTGGAAGCGCTGGCAGCAGATTCACCCTCTTGAAAGCGAGGCTATCTCTGCCACTCCCCTTGCCCCATCCCACCTTTTTTTCCAGCCATTTATTTTCAATGCCTTCTTAAAGAAAGGGGCGTCAGCAACAAAGGTCTCCCCTTCTCCTCCCTCAAGGTTCAAGCTTACCTTGTGCTTCAGCCCAGCCAAATGCCGCACAAAGCCTCGGTCAAACCTCCTGCCAAGCATGTTTTCTGCCAATCCCTCTGCCGACACAGCAACAACATAGGTCTCCAAATATTCCAGCTGCTCTTCCAAAAGCTTCTTTTTGCACCTCCAAAGAGGGGCGAAGCTTCTTATTCCAAGTTCCCCTGCCAGCACATCTATCCTCTCCTTTTGATACTCAGACTCAATGGCGCCTGATACCACCCCATCCACTTTCATTTTTTTCAAAGCCTCTCCAATCTCATTCAGCTCGTCCCTTTCGCTTTTTCCCCGTGGCTTTACTATAACAATTGGCAGCCCCATGGCTTCTGCTTGCTTCTTGCACCACTTTATATTCGGGTGGTGAAACATAGTGGAATACTCGGCTGGCTCTATTGAAAGAAGGCGCACCTCCCATCCCATAGACTGGCACACAAAGGCAGCAAATGCCGAGTCCTTCCCACCAGAAAACAAAACAGCAACTTTCATAAAATCAAGTGGACGGGGAGGGATTTGAACCCTCGGCCTCTTCGTTGCGAACGAAGCGATCTACCGCTGATCTACCCGCCCGGCAAATGCGCTTAAAAAGGCAGGATTATTTCAGGAAGAAGGATATTTAACTGATGTGTTCCTTACAAAAAAAAAACAAAAAAGAAGAAAAAAAGGAGTTCTACAGGTAGGAAATGCTGTCCATTTCAATTACTTTTGCTTTTTCCTCTTCTTTTTCCACCTTGCCTTCAAGATAGGGGTTCTTTATTCCTGTCACTATGCAGGTGCAAGTTACGGCGCTTCCCAAAGACGGGTCAAGCCTTGCGCCTATCTTGACATCAGCATTCAAGTCAAATGACTCAGAGATTCTCTCGCCAATTTCAATTCCCTCTCCAAGGGTTAGCTGCGGGCCCCCTGCAATGTGCAGAAGCGCTCCCTTTGCCCCTTCGCAGCTTGCCTCCAAGAGCGGGTTTTCAAGCGTGTTCTTCACCACCTGCTCAATCCTGTCTGGGCCGTTACCCTCTCCCATAGAAATTAGCGCAAACCCCTTGTTCTCCATGACAGACTTCACATCGGCAAAGTCAATATTCATAAGCGAAGGCAGCATTATGGTGTCTGAAATGCCTGTAATCGCCTTTCCTGTTATCGCATCAGCAAGGTTAAAGGCCTCGTTAATTGGCAAGTTCGGGACATACTTTACCAACCTATCATTCTCAATTACTATCACAGTGTCTGATTTTGCGGCCAAGTGCTCCAATCCCCATTTTGCTTTCTGCATCCTTGCCCTCTCAAGCCTGAAAGGCATGGTCACGACTGAAACTACAATCGCCCCTTGCTCCTTTGCAACTTCTGCAATGCTCTCAACGAGTCTCGACTTGTTAACCATATAGGGAATCTCCCTAATGATGATTCGATCCTCCTCGATCTCCGCTTTACCACGAATTGTTATTCTCCCTCTGCCAGTTCTGTAT
>JAOAKE010000030.1 GCA_026413805.1 Microcaldota archaeon
GAGGAAGAGATAGAGCGCACTCTTAGAGAGGCAGGTGTTGATGACTTTTCAATTTTGGTCTCCCATCCCCCTCCCTTCGGGGTGTTTGACTTGGTTGGCCAAATGCATGTTGGAAGCAAGGCAGTGCGAAAGCTATTGGAGGAAAAAAGGCCAATAATGGTTATTTGCGGGCACATCCATGAGCACGAGGGAAGGGAGGTGGTCCGGGACACCCTGGTAGTAAAGCTTGCGCCAGCTGAAAAGATGCGCGCAGCTGAGATAGACATCAGCGACAAAATAGATGTTCGCTTCATAAACATCTAAAGCGGGATTGCCTTGTTTTTAGTGAGAAAAGCAAGAAAGGCAGACATGCCTGGAATCTTGATGATGATTTCAATCCTGTTCCCTAGTGCGAGGACCAAGATATTGCCAGAAGACTGCTTTTTGGTTGCAGAAAAGGGAGGGGTGCTAATCGGGTTTTGCCATTACAGAATCCGTGGCAACCGCTGCTATATTGCGGGCTTGGGCGTGCTTCCGCAGTACCGAGAGCACGGGGTTGGAAGCCAGCTGCTTGCTCAGACATTGTACAATGTGGAAAAGGCAGGCATACAGACTACCTACCTCAAAGTCCGCTCCACCAACCAAGCAGCAAAGCTCTACACCAAGTTCGGGTTCTTTGAAAAAAAATGGGGCGATGTTCTCACCCTTGTCCGAAAAAAGCCGAGCTGACAACATATTTTTTATAAATGTCTGCCCGCTCTAATATACGTGACAACTGAATACTTATTTCAACTTCCTCCGCAATCTAATCAGAAACTTGACTCTCTTTATAGACAAATTGCACAAACTGGAACTTTGCCAGGAGAACTTTCAAAGGACAGCCCTCAAGGCGCTATGCTGGCCCTTAGCTTAGTGGCTAAAATAATCCAAGAGTCTAATGTAGACTTCTTTGAGCGACCAAGCCAATCTAAGGTATTCTCTGCCCAGTCAATATACAGCGATAAAGAATTAGAAGGACAAAAAGTGTTCCTTTTGCTTTCTTCAAGATTTGCAGACGAAATATTAAAGGCATGGCTGCTTACTCCTGGCGGAAGCTTTGATTCAGCAATGACACATTATTTATCCCAACACCCGATAGTTACTTTATCACTCATAAAAAACACTAAAAAAAGTATTCAGGAGATGCCTATCCTGCTTGAGCATGAAAAAGAAGGCAACGACTGGGGCGTCCAACAAGGTAAGGTTGTCCCGCCATGGGAAATTGGAGAAAAAAAATTAAAACAGACTAAAGAGACAATCCTTAACATAGTCTCCTCTTTTTTTCCATTGGCGTCGCCAATTATTGAAAATAACCAAAAGTTGATGCAAGCCCTCCAATCACCAACTGCAAAAAACATTCTTGAGGCGTCTGAGTCGCAGCGTCTTTTGCCCGCTTATCTTACCATTGATGGAATTTTCAGCCTCGCAGCAGTTCCAATGCCATGGGCAAAGGTAATTCAAGGGGAGATGAGCGCTTCTAAGCTCTTTGCTCTTGCGCGCAGGGCTGGAAACGAAGAACTTCGTGCAGTTGTAGTGGCCTGCCTAAACAAAAAAGCATCTCTTCAAGAGCTAGTAGAAGCAGGTATAAGATTTAGCAAAACAGATGCAGAGCGCTTCCTTTCCCTTCCAATTAAAGAAAGGGAAAAATTAGTCTCAGAATTCCTGGAGAACCAAGCCAAAATCAAAGAATTGGCTTCCAATCTTAGAAAATACTCTTCACCAAAAAAAATTTCATCAGCAGAATTCCAACAGATGATTAGAGAGGCCCTATCCGCTGAAAATTTGGAAAAAAGAAGCATATCGGAGTTAATATCTGATTTGATAACAGCCGAGCAAGTTCGTTTTTCAAAAGGCAATGTCCCTCTTTTGCTAGAATGGGCAGAACAATATCCTTCCTTTAAATCTGAAGATATACTAAATATCCTTATCCGCCATCCAAATATCTTTTCTCCAAATGACATAGAAAGAGCCTTCAAAATTGCTCTGAAAAAAGATCCGCTTGGAGACTCTAGCCTCTTTCTTTTTTCAGAGCTTATCCACTCAAGGTCAAGTATCCTTACTCCGAAACACATGCGTATTTTTGAGGAGGCTGCTAAAATTAATAAGAACTATTCCACCCTGCTTGTTTGGGCATACGAGGCTTCCACCGACCCTGCAGTGAAAAAAGCGTGCCTATCTTCTATGGCAGAGGCATCACGGGCAAACCATGCTATAGGCTCTGACATTATTGGGGATTCAATACTTTTCACAAAATTTGATGCTCAAAAAATTGCTGATTTAATTGTTGGCAGGGGCGCATACAAATCTGAAATTATAAAAGAGGCAATACTAAATTCATCGCTTAATAAGGCCTTTAGCCAACTTTCTCCTGATGAGCAGGTTGCTCTGATAAATAGCTGGATGGGTGACAGTCCTTCCTTGAGTCTCAGAAATGTCTTGAGGAATTTAGAGGCCATCTCTAAAATAGAGGCAGACAATCCTGGAAAGGTAGCCCAGATGTATCGTGAAAGGCGCATCACAAATTTCATAATTTATAACAATTAGCAAAAGCAAGCTTCACATTTAGCCCCATTCATCCTTCTTTATTCTTTCTTTTGGCACGCCTGCTGCCATTAGCGCTTCTGAAAGCTCGCCGGCCATTTCCTTTGAGCCGCAAAGGTAGAAGGTTTTGCCAAGCAAGGTCCCAAGCTTCTCTTTGAGTATGGCCACCCCTATCCTTCCTCGCAGCCCTGACCAATCAGGCGGCACCGCCTCCCCTGTAAGAGAAGGAAAAAATCTGAAGTTCTCATTTTCTTGCGCAAGCTGCCTCATCTCTTGTGCATAAATCAGCCCCTCTGGCTTCTTTGCCGAGTGAAACAAAAAGGCAGGCTTTCCTTCCTTTATTGTCTGGATTATGTGGCTTCGCAGGGCAGAAATGCCTACCCCGCCCCCTATAAATACCCGCTCAGCGTCAGATGGAGAGAGGAGAAAAGTCCCATAAGGCCCGCTTACCTCAACATCGTCGCCTTCTTTTTTTTGCCAGAGGAGGTGGGTGAATGTTCCTTTTAGCTTGATGCAAAATGAGAGCAGGCTCTCTGAAGGGTGCGAAGCAGCGGAGTAGGGGCGCTGGACGGGCTTTCCATCCTCCCCTTTGAGCCTAAGCAGGAAAAAGTGCCCTGGCTGGTATTTTGGCACCCTGCCATCATGAGCCGAGAGCTTAAAGGTGCGCACGTCCTCGCTTTCATTTATAATTTGCCGGATAACATAGGCCTCAAATTCCATGTAGCAGAATAGGGCATTCAACCTTTTATTTGTTGCCAGTGAGAGCTTAGCGGTGGAGCCGTGGAAAACCCCCCGCAGGAGCAGCCACAGGACATCCGCGAGATAACCATCCAGCTGGACAGCTACGACGACATATTTTCTGACTTTGACCCGCGTCCCTATTCCTCGCGCGAGCTATCCGAGGACTTCCTCAAAGAAATCCGCAGGCGCTACCTGGAGGACAAGCGCGGCAGGTTTGAGGTGCGCTTTACCATCCCTTCTGCTGAGCGCGACTTGCGGGAAGAGACCCTTATAAGAAAGAGGCTGCGAGAGCATTTTGCCCTTATGGTAGCACAAGAGAACGAGGTGATAGCCAGCATAAGGCGAAGGGGTTACATATACATCTCGGCTGGCGCAGCTGTGCTGCTTGCAAACGTCTTTGCCCTGTTTTTGCTTGAGGAATCCAGCCTCCTCTACCAAATCCTGTCAATTTTCATGGTGCCTGCTGGCTGGTATGGAATGTTTACTGGAATAGGCAAAGTGCTTGATGAGCCTTATGAGGCAATTGAGCGCAAGAAAGTTTATGAGAAATTTGAAAAGGCAAACTACATCTTCATAGGTGAGGAGCGGGAGTAAACCCTTCAACTATTGCAATTATTTCCTCCACGCCATTTGCCAAATTGAGCTGCTGCCGTGCCTTTTTTACTCCGCGAAACCCAGAAAGAAACTTTATGGCGTGGCTTCGCAGCGGCTTTGGCGAAAGAATCCCGTGTTTTTCTGCAAGCCTTACATACTCTTGAAAGTCCTCAAGCTTCTCATTCCAGCCTGCAGGCTCAGGCAGTCTTCCTGAAAGCAGCCAATTTGCGCGCTTGAAAATGCTCGGGTTGCCAAGTGCGCCAGAAGAAACCATCACAGCATCACAGCCTGCCTCTTGCAGGAATTGGACTGCCTTTTCAGGCGTAGTCGCGCCGCCATTTCCAATCACAGGGATGCCGACCGACCTTTTTACCTCTCCAACAACTGCCCATCCGCAGCTTCGCTTTCGCCCTTCAGTTGCAGTTCTCCAGTGCACAGTTATCCCAACTGCCCCTCCCCTTTCAATAGCCCTTGCAATTTCCATTGAATTGTCCGATGCCCATCCCGCCCTTATCTTTGCAGTGATTGGAAGCTGCGAGGCTGAAGCGCAAGCAGAGACAATGCCTGCAATTTTTTGCGGATTTTTCAAAAGTGCAGCGCCTGCCCCTGCACGAGTTACTGTGCCAGACGGGCAGCCGAAGTTTATGTCAATGCAGGAGGCAAAAAGCTCTCCACAGGCAACCTTCTGGTCAATTATTCTGCAGGCTTCTGCCATTATCTTTTCGTCAGAGCCAAATATCTGTATCCCGACCGGCATCTCTTCCTTGCAGGTCTTCATTATCTGCAATGTTGCTGGAATCCCCCGCACTATGGCGGCGGCATTTGCAAATGGGGTAAAGCACATGGCAGCCCCTCTTTTCCTGCACAAAAGCCGAAAGGCAATGTCGCTGTAGTCTGCCATAGGGCCCAGCACAAATTTTCCTTGCAAATCCGCGTTCCCATACCTCATGCTTACACGATTGACGATGAAAAAAATCCTCTTTTATCGCCGAACATTTGCAAAGAACGCTTAAAAATGCATTCGCTGGAAAACCGCGCGGCGCCTAAAGGCGCACGGAGGCGATGATGGTGGAAATGAAAAACACGCCCAAGGACCAAAAAATTACGCCACAAGAAGCAGCGCAGCGAAAATTCCCCGCCAGCGCACTTAGGCTGCCGCTCAATTCTAATTCTAATTTAGGCTGGGAGCACTCAAGCGGATTTTTTCCCCCAGTCATAAAAGAAAGAAAAGGCAACCGAAGGGAAGTAAAAAGCAAATAAGCTTGAACAAAGAAGAAAATGGGGGAACTGAGACCAGCCCCGCCAAGTCTAACTCTTTGGTAGAGGACAAGCATAAAAAACGCAGCGCATACCATAGTTGCTCTGACTTTATGGCTGCAGCAAGCTTGTCCTTGGGCATGGTAGAGATTGCTTTATAGCCGTCCAAGGACTTGAAGGCGGAAATGACTGCGGCGCTTTCCTGCTGGGATAGGAGGGGCGCCTGCGCAGGCTAGGATTGTGGCTTTTGCCGGACTTGGAACAGCATCATACGACCATCGCGCGTATTCGTGACTATGTGCATTTATTGGTTTGCTTGTCCAAATTCTTCATAAATTATCGCATATATTTATAAATCCTACCACATATTAATAGAACCAGAGGTGTATTTATGCCAACTCAAGCAACGGTTCCACGGTATAAGGTATTGTGCTCGCCTATCTTGGAGTCTTTCAAGGCCCATCCGATACTGACCAGCAAGTTTCTGCTTAGGAGCAATTCTTATCAGAGAGCTGTTAGAAATTACGACAATTCTGTTAAGAGCAAAGCCAGCACAGACAAGATATCGTTCTATAAGAATCTGGTAGAGGAGACGCGCCTAAATGCATATTATTCCGCGGATAAACTTAAACTTCGGCTTGGCAACGAGCATTATGCAGCTCTCAAACAAGCATTGGCTGAAAGGGCTGAAAAACCAGGCAAAATTGCAGCTCTTGCAGACAAGCATGCTGATAACGTCATGATGGTTTCCATCGGAATTCTTGGCGCGTCAATGGCTTCTGTAGTTGGGCTCGCCCTTTACCGGCTACCTAAGGCTTTCGGGGCAATAGGTGAAAATTCCCAGAAAGTGTTTGAGGACACGCAGCGGCTTTTGACTGTAATTGCAAGCAACCTGGTGCCTTTGGGAATAGCTCTTGTAGTTATCACTGCAGTCATGATAGTAAATGCATCCACCAAGCTGGTGCAGGATGCAGCGAATCTCTTCAAGGTAAAAAATGGGAACACCTAGTCTTGTTTCTGCGGAAATGCACTGTGTCTTCCGCTGAGGCAGACGAATCTCGTCCTAACGGACCGTTTCACTTGTGGAACAGTTCTCCGCACGGCACGGGTGTGCTACAGTCTTTCTCTTATCCAAACATGCTGATTGTCCGATTCCACAGGAAATCTCCGCATCAACGACTCCAGAAGCTGTCTGCTCTCGCCCTTTCTCAGCGAATACCAGCATCCGCACAGGCGATAGTATTCCTTGAGTGGCTGGCGGCTCACAGAGCGCATAATGAAACAGGTTGAGGAGCAGATAAATGCCTCTCCTATTAGACAATAAGGGAATTATGGGGGAACTGAGATTTGTTCGCAGGCTTCCGTGGGAGGAAGCCGGGAAACCCTCTGAAAGAAAAGCAGAGGGGTTTTCCGTTGAACTCAGATCGCCAGGTCCCAAACCTGGTAGCATACCAGATTAGCCCATTCCCCCCAGCCATTTTTAGATTGGCTAATTTAATAAATAATCGTTTCCTGCTTGGCAAGGTCTGGTTCAAATTTTTTTTGTGGTTATAAGTATAAAATAGTAAAAATAATTTTAGCTATTCATTTTAAACCCTGCCATCGTTTATCAGTCGTGGGAGAATGCCTTCAAGAATAGAGGTAGGGATTAAAGAAGGCTATGCCGACCCTGCAGGCGAGAGGCTCAGGCGCAGGATTTCTGACTGGCTTGGCATAGGCAAAGTGGAGGCCGCCCGCGTCCTTGATGTTTATTTCTTTGAAGACGAGCTTTCTTTTCCTGAATTGGAGCAATTGGCGTCGCAGCTTCTCTCCGACCCAATAACACAAAAATACTCTATTGGCAAGCCATTGTTTTCCCCCCCTCTTTTTTCATATGCCATCTCAGTGGGCTTTCGCCCAGGAGTAAAAGACACCGTGGGCGAGACTGCCAAAAGGGCAGCAGAGGAGCTCTTGAAAAGAAAGCTGGGGGGAGGGGTTTATTCTTCAAAGCAATACCTTCTTTCAGGGAAGCTTACCTTTCAGGAAGCTGAAAGGATTGCCCGCGAGCTCATTGCAAATGAGCTGATTGAGAGGTTTGAGGTAAAGTCGGCTTCAGAGTTTGGAAGCGAGGGGTTTGAATGGGTTGCCTCGCGAGTGGAAGCTTCGGGCGGAGGGCTTGTCTGCGAGATATGCCTTGAGGTGCCAGACAAGAAGCTTTTGGAAATCTCGCGCCGCCGCATCCTTTCCCTCTCGCTTGCGGAAATGAAGTGCATCAAAAAGCACTATTCAGACCCAGACACCCTATCAGTGCGAAAGCACTTTGGCTTGCCGCCTGCCCCTACGGACGTGGAGCTAGAGTGCATTGCCCAAACATGGTCAGAGCATTGCAAGCACAAGATATTCAACGCAAGCATAACTTTCAAGAAAGGCAAAAAGCCTCATAAGATAAATTCACTGTTTAAGACATATATTCGCGGGGTGACTGAAAAACTGAAGCGGAAAAAGAAGTGGCTAGTCTCGGTCTTTTCAGACAATGCAGGAATCGTTGAATTTGTGCCAGGCTGGAATGTTGCCATGAAGGTTGAAACCCATAACACCCCCTCTGCGCTTGACCCATACGGCGGGGCTCTTACAGGCATTTTGGGAGTCAATCGCGACATATTAGGCTGCGGGCTGGGTGCAAAGCCTATCTTCAATACCGATGTTTTCTGCTTTGCCGACCCATTTTTCAAAGGAGAAATTCCCCCTAAGCTATTTCACCCAAGAAGGGTTTTGGAGGGCGTGCGCTCAGGAGTAGCCATGGGCGGGAATGCAAGCGGCATTCCGACAATAAATGGCTCGCTTTACTTTGATGAGCGTTATTTGGGAAAGCCTCTTGTATATTGCGGCACTGCCGGCATTATGCCATCTGAAATAATGGGGAGGAAAACCCACCAAAAGAAGGCAATGCCCGGCGACCGCATTTTCATGGTAGGCGGCAGGATTGGCAAAGACGGAATACATGGCGCAACCTTTTCTTCTGTTGAGCTGCACGAGGGCTCGCCCACCTCTGCTGTGCAGCTTGGGGACCCATATACCCAAAAAAAGATGCTTGACTTTCTGCTTGAGGCTCGCGAGCGCGGGCTTTACAACGCAATAACTGACAACGGCGCAGGGGGGCTTTCCTCCTCTGTTGGCGAGATGGCGCGCGACAGCGGAGGGGCAATATTGCACTTAGACAGAGCGCCCCTGAAATACCCTGGGCTGGATCCATGGGAAATTTTTCTTTCTGAGTCGCAGGAGAGGATGACTGTGGCAGTGCCGCCCTCCAAGGCAGGGGAGTTTGTCCAGCTTGCCAGGCTGCGCGATGTGGAGGTCTCTGACCTTGGGGAATTCACGCAGTCTGGATTTCTTCACGTAAAATATGGGGCAAAGACAGTCGCCTACCTTGACATGGACTTCCTGCACAATGGGGTTCCTCAGATGAAGCTTGAGGCAGCAGAAGCCCCTGCAAGGCTTTCAGAGCCAAGGCAGCCTCTCAGCCAAAATTATACCTCTGAGCTTCTTTCTCTTCTTTCTCGCCCAAACATCTGCTCCAAAGAATACATAATCCGCCAGTATGACCACGAGGTTCAAGGCAGCTCGGTGATAAAGCCGCTATGCGGAAAAAGAGGCGAAGGGCCTTCCGACGCTGGAGTTGTTGCCCCATTGCTTGGGAGAAAAGAGGGCTTGGCAGTCTCAAACGGCATGTGCCCTCGCTATTCAGACATAGATGCTTATCAAATGGCTGCCAATGCTGTTGATGAGGCAGTGCGAAACTGCATCGCAGCAGGCGGCTCTATTGAAAAAATGGCAGCACTTGACAATTTCTGCTGGCCTGACCCAGTATTTTCCAAGGACAACCCAGATGGCAAGCACAAGCTCGCGCAGCTTGTTTTGGCATGCCAGGGCTTGCACGATGCCTGCCTTGCCTACGGAATACCGCTTATTTCTGGAAAGGACAGCATGAAAAACGACTACCGCCATGGAAAGTGGAGAATTTCGATTCCCCCAACCCTGCTTGTAAGCGCCCTTGCCATGGTTGAAGACGTCAGCCAAGCAATTACCTCTGACTTCAAGCAGGAAGGCGACTTTATATTCGTCCTTGGGGAGACAAAAAATGAGCTGGGGGCATCAGAATATTATGCGATGAAAGGAGTGCTGGGTGCAAATGTGCCAAAGGTAAATTTTGCAAAGAACTACGCCCTTTATCGCAAGCTCTCAGCTGCAATTTCACGCGGGCTTGTGTCATCCTGCCATGATTGTTCAGAAGGAGGGCTGGCGGTTGCGCTTGCCGAATGCTGCATAGGGGGAGAAATCGGCGCAGAGATAGAGCTTACAAAATACGCAGGGAAGCTGACAGCAGAGCAGGTGCTCTTTTCAGAGTCAGCTGGGCGGTTTGTAGTTTCGGTAAAAAAGAAGAACGAAAAGGCGTTTTTGAAGGCAATGAAAGGCTCGCCAGTTGCAAAAATAGGGCAAGTGAAAGGCAAGGAGCTTGCGATTTCAATTAGGGGCCAGCAGGCAGTTTTTGCTTCAGTCAACGAGCTTCGCCATGCTTGGAAAAAGACGATGGACTGGTAGCATGAAGAAAAAAGGCAAGAAAAATAAGGAAAGGCTGCAAGTGGCAGGGCAGGTTGCAATAGAGCAAAAGCCACGCTGCCTTGTGCTTTCAGGCTTTGGCTTAAACTCTGAAGCCGAGCTTGCCTTTGCCTTTGAGCTTGCAGGGGCAAAATCAGAAATAGCCCACCTTTCAGACATTGTGGCAGGCACAAAGAAGCTCTCAGACTACCAGATATTTGCAATACCAGGCGGTTGGTCCTTTGGAGATGATTTAGGGGCTGGCAGGGTGCTTGCCAACAAATTAAAAAATGTCATAAAGGGCGAGCTTGAAGAATTCATAAGCGCAGGAAAGCCGATAATCGGGATATGCAACGGCTTTCAGGTTCTTGTAAAGCTGGGCGCACTGCCCAATCTGAGCCTGTCATTCGTGCAAGAGGCAACCCTCACCCACAACTCTTCAGGAAGGTTTGAGGACCGCTGGGTTTTCTTAAAGCCGCAAAAGTCAGCCTGCACCTATTTTGAGGGGGTGGAGTTCTTGCACTGCCCTGTCAGGCACGGGGAAGGCAGGCTGACAGTGGCAAATGACAAGGTTCTAGACGAGCTGGAGGCAAACAGGCTGGTGGTAGTGAAATATGCAGATGAAAGTCTAAACGACAGCGCAGGCTACCCTTACAACCCGAACGGCTCTCCAAGGAACATAGCAGGCATCTGCGACAGGAGCGGAAAGATATTTGCCCTCATGCCGCACCCAGAATGCTCTGTCCTGCGCACACAATTCCCTCGCTTTTCAGAGGGCATCTCTTTTGAGAAGAACAGCCTGCGGTTTTTTTCCAATATAGTCGAGGTAGGGAGGAAATATCTATGAGAAATGCAGTAGTTGGTTTTGCAGCTGCAGTCCTTCTTCTGCTTTTATTTTTAGCCTTTGGTTGTGCAAGGGCAGAAGAAGGCAAAGACAGGCAAGTCAAAATAACAGGCTCAGACACAATGGTAGTCCTTGTACAAGCGCTGGCAGAAGAATATATGCGCGAAAATCCCCAAAAGCGCATTTCAGTAAGCGGAGGAGGGTCAGGGGTTGGGATTGCCGCACTGCAGTCCAAATCAACAGACATAGCCATGTCTTCAAGAGACATGAAGGCATCAGAGATAGAGGCAGCCAAGGCAAACGGGGTGTTTCCAAAGAGAATTGCAATTGCTTATGATGGAATCTCAATATTTGTCCATCCATCCAACCCAGTAAATGAACTTTCAGTTGAGCAGTTGCGGGCAATATTCAAAGGCGAAATAAAGAACTGGAAAGAGGTCGGAGGGCCAGACGCCCCGATAAGCCCCTATTCTCGCGAATCTTCTTCAGGCACATATGATTTTGTAAAGGAGCACGTGCTGGGCGGAGCAGACTATGCCCCCAACACAAAGTATATTGCAGGAAGCGCCCTTTTGGTTGAGTCGGTTTCGCAGGATAAGACAGGGATTGGCTACACAGGGGTTGCCTACACGCGGCAAGACAACCGAGTCAAAATCCT
>JAOAKE010000031.1:0-5970 GCA_026413805.1 Microcaldota archaeon
GGCGTGGAGAGGGTGAAAAAAGATGTCCTCTAAAATGGCTGCTGCCAACCTGCGCTATTATGCCTCAAAGGGAGCTGCAATCTACCGCGATTTTTCAACCTTTGCGCAGGGCAAGGCTCTTGCAACCTGCAATGCCGCAGAGTTTTCAAGGGATTTTGACGGCTATTCCCAGCCCGTTGTCTGTGAATATGGGGTGGGAAATGGGAACTTTGCAAAGGTCTTTCTTGATGAGCTGAAAAAAAGAAACCCTTCCCTCTATTCGCGGACTTCATATTTTCTTTTTGACCTTTCCAGCAAGATGCTTTCTGCTGCAAAAAGAGCCCTCTGCGCACATGCACCGATTTGCTATTTTGAAAAATTTGACGCAGCCGCTGACTTGCCAGCCCTTAAGTTTGACTACTGCCGCCTAAATGAGCTGCTCTCTGATCTGCCAGCGCAATTTTACACAAGAAAAGGCAGCAGGGCGGTGCCTTTCCATGCAAAAGGGAAGTGCAGTGATTCTTCGGTTATGGCTTTTCTTGGGAGAATTGAGGAAGGCAGGGTGATTCCCTTCAATTACGCTGCAGAGAGGTTCCTGCTCGGGCTTTGCAAGGCGGGAAAGGAAGGATTTCGCATAGATGTTTTTGATTACGGGTTTTATTTTGCAGATGAAATATTCCGCCACCCAGTAGAAGAATGGAACAGGCTCATGCTGCGCAGTTATGGAAGCCAGCTAACAGTGGATTTGAATTTTCCGCATATTCTCTCCTTTCTCGCTTCGCACAGAATTCCAGCATCCATAGAAAAGCAGAGGGATTATGCCCAGCGAATTTTGGGAATGCCACTGGCAGTTTATGAAGGCAAGAAGGGACTGGACTACCTCCCAAGAAAGGATAGGCTGGAAGAAGACGACGGCTTTTGCCACTTAAGGATAGGCAGGTAAAATGAGGCTTACTCAAAAACAAAGGCAGAGGCTCGCACTGCTCACCCCTTTTGAAAGGGCAGTCCTTCTTGCATGCGCGAAAATTCCGAAAGGGCAGACACGGACCTACTTGCAAATTGCCAGTGCAATTGGAAAGCCAAGGGCGTGGAGGGCTGTGGGGAATGCCCTCGCCAAAAACCCCCTTGCCCCGCTCATTCCCTGCCACCGCGTCATTCGCAGCGATGGAAAATTAGGCGGCTATTCTGGAAAGGGAGGGGCCAGAAAAAAATCTGAGTTGCTAAAAAAGGAATTATGAGGCAAACATTTATATACACTTTCATACACTAATAGGCAGGGAATGGGAGCAAGATTATAAAATAGATGCAAAAAATCTTCAGCACTCTTTCTATCCGGTAGCTGCAAGCAAGCATTTGCTCGGATGGACTGTGTGCTGAGGTGTTGTTTATGGGTTTGAGACCAGCTAGAACTTGCCGAGGAATGGGCAAGACTCCTTGGACGCGCTATTCAAAGAAAAAGCCGCGAAAAAGCTATGTCAAGGCATTGCCCCATCTCTCGTTGCTTGTCTATGAGATGGGCAACCGCAACCAGCAGTTTGACTATACCTGCGATTTAGTGGCAGAGGAGGATGTGCAGCTTCGCGACAATTCGCTTGAAGCAGCAAGGCAGGCGGCGAACAAATACCTGGAAAAGACCATCCCAAATCAGTATTTCTTCAAGGTGAGGGTTTATCCCCACAATGTCTTGCGGGAAAACAAGATGATTGCAGGCGCAGGAGCAGACCGCTTGCAAAAGGGAATGCGCAAGGCATATGGCAGGCCTACTGACAGGGCTGCAAGGATAAAGGCTGGGCAGGCGGTTTTCACCATGCACGTCTCAAAGGAAAACTTGCCGCATGTGGAGGAGGCTTACAGGCGCGCAAGGCGCAAGATGTCGGGCAAGTTCAAGATGGTTCAGCTGGATTACAAACCGAATACGTAGGGAGGAGAATATGGAGGGAAGCATTCGGACGCAATTTGATGATTTGATAAATGCCCTGAAAGAAGCAAAGGGAAGGGCATTGAGCCTGTCCGAGCTTTCGTCCAAGTCTTCTCTTTCTCATTCTAATGTGATGATGTGGCTCTCTGTCCTTGAGAGGGCAGGCCAAGTAAAGGTGGAAAACAAGCTTGGAAGGGTTTATGCAAGCTGGATATTCCACGATGAAGCGCCAGAGGAAAAAAAGCCTGTGCGAGAAAGCGCCTCGGAAGGCGCAATACATATAGCAAGGGAAATCGCAGAAAAGCAAAAAGCCACGCAAAAAGAAGAAGAAAAAGGCGTTGAAGAGAGCGCGCGGCACAGGGAAATTTTGCTTTCAGCTGCAAGCGAGATGGCAAAGGTCAATGAGCAGCTGCAAAAGCTGGACGAAGCCATCGCACAGATAGAAGCAGAAGCCGAAAAATCCCAAAAGCCTAAAAAGGCTGCCAAAAAGCCAGCAAAGAAAAAAAGCGAGGAAGAGGCTCCTAAGAAAATAGAGGAGGAAATGAAAGCAGAAGATGACATTATTGCCCAGATTGAGCAAGAGATTGGGATGAGCGTCCCTGTCCCGCCAGAAGAAGAAAAGCTTCCTGAGCTTGCAGAAGAAGAAAGGAAAGGGGAGGTGGAAGGCGAGCCTGCATTTGCTGAGCTGATGGAAAGCGAGCAGGCTGCTGTTGCTTCCTCACTTAAGCCAATCAGCCTTCCAAAGACCAAGCCCTCCAAGATAAAAAAGCCAGCACCGGTGCAGGTGAGCAGCGTTTCTTTGCAATTTTCAGAGAGGCTTGCGCGCCAGATAAAGAAGATTTTGGACCAGAGCCGAAGGATAGATGAAATCCGGCAGGAGAAAGAGAGGTTGCTTACTGAACACTACATGCCTATGCAAAGGCGCCTTGAAGCTGAAATAGAGACAATAAGCGACCGGATTTTGAAGATGGAAAAAAACATTCTTTCGCTTCATCAGCGAGCAGCTGACCTGCCTGAAAAAGTCTCAGCAGTTGAAAAGCTCCAGCACCACAGCATAAAGGCGCACGAGGAGATGCGCAGGGCCTTTGACGAAGCCTCTGCACTGATTGAGGAATCGGCAAGGGCATTGGCAGAAGAACGGGCAAAAATGGAGGAAATGCTTGAAATTTCGCGGAGTGAAATAGCTGAGCACAGGGCAAAAAGCGAGGAGCTGGACAAGGCACTGCAACACATCTCAAAGCTTGAGGAGGAGTCAGCCAGCTTGGTCATCTCTGCCCGCGCAGCGCTTGCCGAGCAGGCTGAGAGGCTGGCAACAGCAGAAAGATATTCGCAAGACCTTGCAAACCTCAAGGCAGAAATAAAGGAGAGCGCAGACTCGATAAAGCGCGAGATAGCTGCAACAAAGGGAGTGCTTACGGGAATTGAAAAACAGATTGAGCAGCTGAGGAAAATAGAGCTTTATGCGCAATCCATCAAGGAGGATTATGAACAAAAGATGATTTCAATCTCAGACTACATCAAGCACGGCAACGAGGAATTTGAGACTCTCCGCGAGGCAGTGGAGGCAAACTTTGTTCGCCGATACTTGCGCGAGCTTCGCCAGCTGACAGACAGCTACTCATTTGAGTTTGGCCAGGTAAAGGCAATGGAGAGCAACTTGGAGGCGCGAATAGCAGAAGAGAAAAGAAAGCTTGAGGAGCTGATTGAGGAAGGAAGAAAGATATCCTACCTATATGAAACGCAGTCGCGAGAGGTTGCTGGCGAGAGCAAGTTTGAAGAGCGGGCTGAGGCTTTCAAGGCGATTGCAAACATGCCTTCGCAGCGCCAGCAGCTCCAGCAGCTTGTTATGGATGTTCTTGGCAAAGGCAAGGCAGAGCCAGAGGCAACTGTGTCTGTTGCTGAAAAGCTAGTGCCAAAGGTAAAGCCATTCAAGAGAAAAGAGGCGCCTGCAGCAAAGCGCAAAAAGACAAAAGGCATTCCTGCCAAGAAAAAGACAAAAATCAGTGGAAAACCAAGGAAGAGAAAAAGAGGTGGATAAAAAATGGCAAATGGAGTTGTAAAAAATCAGGCAAAAAAAGAAGTTGAAAAAGGAGGCGGAGCTGAAAAAGATAAGGCTCCAGAGAAGAATAAAATGTGGAGGGTGCGCCCCCTTTTAGCTGCACTGTGGACTTCTGCAGTTTTGGGAGCTGCCCCTTTAAACCAAGGCTGCGGAGACAAAATAGTCAACAACTACTACCAATACAAAGAAGACGAACAAAAAGGAGTGGACACTACTGCCTACCTGCTACTCAGTAAGGGGAAGATCAGTATCGGTGAAGTTCTTGACGCAGGAGCATTTAAGGTTCGCCTTGACGACATAGGCCTTCAAAATGAAAATGGCAAGTATCCGGCAATAATTTCTATACTCAACATCAGCGACCAAGTAATGGAACGAGCCGTCATTGCTCCACAAAAAAGCTATACCTTCGGCATTGGTCCCTCAGCAACCAGAACCACCTACCTGATTTACGTTGCTGAAACTGCAGTGGGATATACCCTAAACGCAAAATGGGCAAACATTGAAACATACGTCAAAAAAAATTAAGGTCAAAGGCGGCAGCTGAAATCTGAGCACGGCACAGGTGTCTATAAAAAAAGACATATGCAAATCTGCCGCTTCCTCAGAGCAATAAGCAGCAGCACAAAAAAGCAAGGACTTCCCTGCCAACTATTTATAAATATTTCCTAGCTAATAGACGCCTACGACGGCTTTTCCCGCCGTTTACCATTCTTGCGCTTTGGAATGGGAGGGACTGCTAATGGACCGCAAAAAAATAACCGATGCGATAACTGCAGCGCTTGCAGACAAGGGAAAAAGAAAGTTCACGCAATCCCTAGAGTTCATAGTAAATTTCCGAAACATTGACTTTAGCAAGGCGGAAAACAGGCTAAATTTGGACATCCTGCTTCCAAAGGGCAAGGGCAAGGAGCAAAAGGTTGTGGTGTTTGCAGATGGGCAGGCCGCCCTTGACGCAAAAAATGCAGGCGCAAGCGAAGTCTTTGATGCTGCAGGGATTTCAAAGCTGGCAGGGGACAAAAAAAGGCTCTCCCAGCTTGCAAAGAGCTGCGAGTTTATAGCAATGCCAAACCTCATGGTGCCTGTGGGCAAAACGCTTGGCCAGGTTCTTGGCTCGCGCGGGAAGCTTCCGCGCCCGATTACAGGCCCAATAAAAGAGGCGATTGACCAGGCAAAGAGGCGGGTTCGCCTTGTTTCCCGTGGCAAATACCTTCCTGTTGCCCAGTGCATGATAGGGACAGAGGCGATGGGCGTAGACGACCTTGTTGAGAATTTTGAGGCTGCTTATGAGAAAGTCAAGGCAAAGGTGCTTGAAGTAAATATAAAGTCAGTATACGTCAAGCTTTCCATGGGAAGGCCAGTCAAGGTAGCATAAGGTGTTTGCGATGACAAAGAAAAAGGTAAGGGGGGCTGCTAAAAAGAAAGAGCGGGCTGCCATCATTGCCAAAAAGAAAAAAGTGGATGAGCTTTCGCAACTCGCCTTAAAATACCCGATTGTTTCGCTAGTAAACTTGCGCAACCTCCCTGACAGGCTCTTGCAGTCTTCCAGGAAAAAGCTTCGTGGAAAGGCAGAGTTCGTAGTTGCAAAAAACAGCGTTATTTCGCGGGCGCTGGAAAAGAGCGGAAAGGGGGAGCTTTCAGCATACCTGGACTTCCCAGCAGCAATTGTCTTCACCACCATGAGCCCATACTCCCTTTTCAAGTTCTTCAAGGAAAACAAGACAAAGATTGCTGCAAAGCCTGGCCAGATTGCACCATTTGACATTGTAGTGCCGGAGGGCGAGACCGACCTGCCGCCTGGCCCTGCCTTGTCAGAGCTTAAAAGCGCTGGGATAAACGCACAGATAAAGGCTGGGAAAATCGTGGTGGCAAAAGACTCTGTGGTGGCAAAGAAGGGGGCGAAAATAAGCGACATAGTTTGCAGGGTCGTCCAATCTGTTTAGTAGAATAATGCCACCGCATTGAGCCATCCCTTCTACGATTAGTACACCAGGCATAATTGGATGACCTGGGACTG
>JAOAKE010000031.1:5980-11109 GCA_026413805.1 Microcaldota archaeon
ATGTTGATGAAGAAAGGCTTCGCTCAGATTTTCTGCTTTGCCTTTCACAATCGTTTAACCTATCGTTCAACTCCTGCTTTCCAACTTCCCAAAATATTGATGCCCTGCTTCAAAACGCATTGGCGCAGGGCAGAAACCTTGCCATCAATGGGGGCATATACTCAGAGGCTTCAAGCGGCGTGCTTCTCGCCCAGGCTGCAATGCTTGGAAGCGCCCTTGAAAGCAAAGTCGGAGATTTAGGTTCAAAGCCGGCAGAGGCAGCAGGTGCTTCTACTGCTGCCCAATCGGCTGAAACGAAGTGAGGAGGTAATATTATGAAAATTGACCCATACCTGCATGCTGCGCTTGTTTTGCATGGCGCAGGAAAGGAGATTTCAAAGGAAAATCTCCTCTCAGTGCTGAGGGCAGCTGGAGTTTCGCCAGACGAGGCAAAGGCACAGGTGCTTTCAGAGGCAGTCAAAGGAGTAAACTTTGAGGAGCTTCTAAAAAGCGCAGCTGTCCCTGTTGCACAGCCAGTTGCTGGCAGCTCTCAGGCCCAAAGCGGCGGAGAGCAAAAGAAAGAGGAGAAGAAAGAGGACCACGCCAAGCAGGAGCAGGCAGCAGCAGAAGGCCTTGCAGCGCTGTTTGGCTGAGTGCAAGCGCGCCCCTTTAGCCTTTTTTCATTTTTTCTTAGGTCTTACTCTTTCTCTTTGGAAAAGTCTTAAAAACAGCTAAAGCCCAACCAGCATAAGGGTGTTTGATATGGCATTTGGAGAAAAAAACATTGGCATGGCAGACAAGGCTCTCCGCATGGTCCTGGGAGTGGTGCTAATTGGGGTGTTCCTGCTCAACTATGCCCATGACCCTCTTTTATACCTCTTGGTGTTTGCAGTCGGGCTAATCCTGCTTGCAACCGCCGCAACTGAGAGCTGCTGGCTCTATTCATTGATAGGTTTCAGCACGCTTGAAAGAAAAAAAGAGGCCAAGAAAAAATAGGGGCAGACAGAAGGAAAGGGACCTGCCGTTTATTTTTCAAAATTTGCATAGAGCTTTTCATACGCCTTGGCAGTCTTGTCCCAAGTGAAGTTCTGCTCTACCCTTTTTCGCCCTTCTATCCCCATCCTTCTTGCCTTTTTGGGGTTGTCTAAAAGGAAGTTTATTGCCTTTGCAATGGCATTTTCATCATGTGTCGGGACGAGAATGCCGCTTTTTCCATCTTCAACTATTTCAGGTATGCCTCCGATCTTGCTTGCCACCACTGGCTTGCCAGTCGCCATTGCCTCTGCAACCACCATGCCAAAAGGCTCCCAAAGCGAAGGAAGGACAAAAACGTCGCAGGCAGCATATAGCAAAGCCATGTCCTCGTTGCTGAGCCTCTCAGTGTATATTGTTGCCTCTATTTTGGCAGCCTCAACCTCCCGCTGCAGGTTGGAAAGCTCAGGCCCACGCCCAAGCAAAAAAAGATGGGCGTCCACCTGCTTCATGGCGCGTATTAGGTATTTTAGCCCTTTTTGGGTGACAAAGCGAGCTACCGAAAGCACAGTGGTTTTTTTCAGCCCGAATTTTTCCTTGCCTTCTGACTGGCTGTTTTTTGGGTTGTAAAGCTTTATGTTGACTCCGTTGTAGGCGACTCCTTTTATGGCAGAGTAGTCCTGAGTCAGGGTAATCCTCATGGTGTCCTTGCTAACTGCCAATATCCCGCTGCACCTTGAAAAAACTGCCCTTCCAATAGTATCGTCGTAAAGCTGCCCTAAAAAGTCAGTTGACCAGTCCACGCCCATGGGCCTTGCATTATGAAGGGTAATGCAAAGCGGCCGTCCGACGCTTTTTATTATGCCGGTAGCCTCAAGCCCGTATATAAACCGGTTGTGAATGTGCACGACTTCATTCTCCCTTGCCAGCCTGCGCAATACAGCGCTGTGGGTTGGCATTATGGGCATGGGTGGGGGGAGGGGATGCGGCAGCTTGTAAAGCACAACGGCAGGCACGCGCTCTACATTGACTCCGTCAATCTCTTCTGTTGCGCCAGTGCCGGGAAGCCTCGCAGTAAGCACAGTCACTTCGTGCTTTTTTGCAAGCCGGGTTGCAACCTCGTAGACGTGATTTTCAGTCCCGCCCCGGTAGGGCAAAAAAAAGGGGTTTAGCATCAATATTCTCATAAACAGCTTCCGTCAGATAGATAAATAAATTTTCCCTTAATTGCCCTCTTCTGCCTGCCTTTGCTTGCCCTTCCTGGCGCAAAAATCGTTTATCTCTTCAACAAGCCTTTTTGCAATTGCTTCTGCCTCCTCGCTTTTTACCCTTGCACCTCCCACCCCCTTGTGCCCTCCTCCGCCTATCCTCTTCATGGCAGCCCCGACATCAAAGCCGCACTGCTCACCGAATAGATTGTTGCCGACAGATATCTTTACCATTCCCTTTTCCTCAATCTCTGGCATCAGCCTCACCGAACAGGCTGCCTGTGGAAAAAGGGAATAGACAAGGTAGTTATTTCCGCGGGGAAGGTCTGCCCTTTTTCTTAAGTCCGAATAAGCAACCCGCCCAACCATGACTGTTGACTCTTTCAGTATTGCAGCAAACCTTTCAAATTCGTCTCCCACCCTTGCAGCCCGCATGGAAACCTGTGGGTCCTTCAAGATTTCGCCTATTGCGGGGCTTTTCCTGATAAGCTGGATTACATGCTCGCGGTATTCATCGTCCTTGTGCTTTTCTGCTTCCATTTCCAGGGTATTGGAAAGCAAAAACCAGCCTTGGGGGTTTTGCACATCTTCAAGCTGCAGTTTGCCGGAGTCAATCCTATCAACCTCTGCCAGCATATCTGAATATTTTTCAAGGTAGGGGTTTTCGTAATAGTCATAGATTACGCGTGCAGCGCTCGGCTTTGGGGCCCAGGCTCCCTCAAATTTTCTTCCTTCAGGGGGCTTGTTTGACTCGTGGTGGTCAAACCACATTCCGCAGCGCTTGTCATATGGCAGGTCGGCGATTATGTCGTATTTGAAGATGGGCATTTTGCCAGCTTGGATGGTGGCAGGGTCAACAAATTTCACTTCAAGTATTTCCTCTACTTCCCAAAGCAAAACTGCGCAAGCCACGGCATCAAGGTCAGTGTGTGTTATCAGCCTCATCTTTCTCGCCAGACGATTATTTTTTCTTTCTCTTTTTCTCCTTTTGGTATTCAAAGTACGAGTAGAAGAACGCCAAAACAAACGCTGCCAGTGTCACGCCAATTGATATTGCAAAAAATTCCTTTGCAAATATGGCAAGCAACGAGAGTGCTGCCGCGGCCTTAAGTGCCCTTCCGCCCAAAGAGTTTGTTTTCTCCCAAACCGATTTGCTTGACATTGTCCACGGGGTGCGAATGCCCACAAACCAATTCTGCTTGGACTTCTCCATCAATTTGCCAAGATAAAAGAAAAGAACGGCAAAAAGAGGGGCAATTGCCTGGGAAAAATCTACCCGAAAGCCCGCGTTGTAGCCGATAACCAACAGATGCGCCCAAAAGAAAAAAAGGATAATTGCAAGCAGAACCTTGTCGTATTCTTTCTGAAAAAAGCGGTAATTGACTCCTAATGGGTCAATTTTTGGAAGCAGGTATAGAATCAGCGCCAAGGTAAAGATGGCTGCAGGGAATAGAAAAACCCCTGCTTCCTTTGAAACAAATCCGTCTGGCTCGCCTGCCCAATTCCAGTGCGAAACCATTTGCTGCGGCATGGCAGGATAAAAGACAACCCCTATGGCAAATGCCAACAACACCAGCAAAAAGGAAATATTCCTCGCATTTGTCATGCCTGCCACCTAACTCCTGCTTGAAAGGACCAGCTTGGCTTCCTGCTTTAGCTTCTCGGTCTCCCGAGGGCTAATGCCCAAACCGTGCAATCTCTCATTTGGGGAAGAGAGAAGCTCCTTTACGGTTATTATCCCTGCCTCATGCAGCGCTGAAAAAGCCCTTCGCTCCAAATGGGGCAAGATAGTAATTGGGTAGAGCTTGTTTTCTTCTATCCTGGCCTGCAAGCTCTCGTGCTGGGGGAAGCTCCAGCCAAGCAGCTTCAGCCCAACACAGTCGGCATAAACGATTACGTCTGAAGAAAACTTGGTATTGGTGGCAAGCCAAACTGCCTGTATGTCGGGATTGGTCTCGCGCACGTCCAAAAAACGCGCCCAGGTATAAAGCGCAGACTGAATGTGGCAAGGCATGTGGGGTGAATTGTGAAACTTGCACTCTATTATGCATTTAGTGGGTGGCTTGCCTTGGAATTCTCCCCTTGTTGCAACCACATCAATCTCATGCTGGATGCACTTTCCTTGCAGCCTTTGGCGGAGCATGGTCTGGTAGCCTCTGCCTTTTAGCAGGGCGCCTATGTAGGTTTCAAAGGCATAGCCCTCAGGCCCGAGCTTTAGGAGGGCATTTCGCAGGCCAAAGCGGGCTGCTGCCCCCGGCCTCATCTCAGAAAGAAGGTGGTGCGCCATTTTGTATATCTCAGAAGTGGATATCCCTTGGTAAAGCCTTGATGCCATGCTGTCTATTATTTCGTCAGCAAGCGCACTTGAAGCCCCTGCCTTGCGCAGCGAGCGGCGTATTTTGTTATAGTCCAAGACTTCGCTGGTGCCGTCACCTTTTTTTACGAATATTTCCGCCATGGCAGTCTTTTCCGCTCAAAGCAATTTAAAATATTCTGCGCATCAGTAAGGCATGCAATTTAGAAAGGAAAGGGAAGGCTTTTGGGTGATTCTGGAAAAAGAAGAGGAAATAAAGTCGGCTGTGGCAAAATGGTCAAGGGAGCACGAAATCTACGGCGCAGCTGTCTTTGGCATCGGGGCTGTAAAGAACGTGGAGCTTGCTGCCTATGAGCCTGAAAATAACCGCTGGGCAAAGAAAAATTTCAAAGGCTTTTATGAGCTTGTAAGCCTGGCTGGAAACATAAACGCAGACGGGCTGCATGCGCACGTAGTCATTTCGGATTTAAAATTCAACACATTTGCCGGCCATCTTGAATGTGCCACGGTCTCTACTTTTGCAGAGCTATTTGTCATTCCTACCAACAGGTTAAAGAAAGTGCCGCTTGGCAATACTGCCCTGAAAAAGATCCAACTCCAACCCTAGGGGGCAGATGCAAAACAGATGCTTCCCCCTAAGGGGTCACCCCCGAATG
>JAOAKE010000032.1 GCA_026413805.1 Microcaldota archaeon
CACTGGCCAGATATCCAACCCGATTACCATAACTGGCTTTGGAACCCAGACAGCTGGGACTGGCTACACCGCAACAGTGGTCATCAGCTACACTGACCTCAACAGCCAATTCCCATACACAACTACAGGCACTCTGACCGGAAGAGTAGTAGCTGGCTAAAAAGAATTCAAAATGCTTGAAAAAAGCAAGAACCTTCTTTTTTCTTCTTTTGTTTTTCTGCTTTCTTAGGTTGTGGCACCCAGCATTGCCCCTATGAGTGACCCAAGAATACTTCTAATCCCAAAAAGTATTCCAAGGGCAAGCAGGCCAAGCAAGGGAAAATACTTTATTCCATCAGTCCGCCTCCCACTGTACATCACACCCACTGCCATGCAGCCAAAGAAAACAGTAATCAATATTGCCGCAGAGGCAAAAAGCGAGACTGCTTCAGGGGTAAGCATCAGCTGCCCTTTGAAGATGCTGATAGATGCAGAGAACTGGCCCGTGCTGCTTCCTGCGCTTGCCAAGGCTACTTTCTTTTTTAGAAAAAGCATAATGTCTACAAGGAAGCTTGAAACCCCATACAGCATGGGCGCCCCAAAAGTTATTGCAGCTATGATGAAAAGAACATAGCTTAGGATTACTGAGTTTATTTCCCTTCTTACTGCCCTAAAGCGCCTCAGGTCCATTGCGCTTTTGTCAAGCAGCTCTGCAAGCTCCCCTCCTGAGCGGAGCCCCTCTACTATGAGCCTGGTGGTCTTCTCAAGCACCTGTGAATTTACTCTCTCGCTTATGCTCATGATTACTTCTTCAAGTGGCATGCCTGTTATGCTGCGCTTTCCGGCTCGGTTTACGGCCTGTGTCAAAGGCCCGAACTCCTCCCTTGCAGAAACTATCAATGCCTTGTCAGGGGTTAGCCCTGCCCTTATATTTGAAGCCATCAGGGAAAGAAAGTCTGGCAAGACCTCTTCTACCTTCACAGCGCGGCTGTTCGCGCCAATTACTAAGTAGGTGTATGCCACAATATAGGTCGCAACAAATCCAACAAAAGCCAAAATCAACGAGAAAGTCTCTTTTGCACCTGATACTAAAAAGGCAAGAAACGACACAGCCAGGGCTGCCAGCAGGACATACGCATTGAACACCTTGCTGCTCATCTCAATGTCATTGTAAATTAGCAGCCTTTCCCATACCTGATAGTATTTTTCAAATATATTTGGTTTTTTGCCAGCTGCCACTTTATGCCACCTGCCTATATAGAAATTACAGGCCGTCTGTTTTCAATGATGCCTATGAACATATACTGCACAAACACCAGCAAAGCCAAGATAAGCCAAAAAATGCTGTCAGTTATCGGAAGGTCTGCAAAAGATGAAATTACCATCATAAATATCAATGATATTGTCGGTGCGATAATGCATGCCATTAGGTACATAATTGCCAAGGTATTAAGCTGGGCACCATAGTTTCTCATCTGTACTCGCTGCTCTTCTGCTAGGAAATCAACTATGTCGGAGAGCACTGGGCCGATGTCTGTCCCTGCCTTCACAGCATTTGACATCTGCCAAAGTATCCTGCTATAGTAATATGAGGGGTTTTTTGCAGCTGATTCTTCCAGTGCATCTGCCAGGTTGGTCCCAGCCTGCACCTGCGTGGCAATTTTTTCCATTTCTTGGGAAACGGCCCCATATCCATGGGAAGCCGAAACAATAGACTCAAAAAGAGGGACGCCCGCAGTCGTCTGTATCCTCAGGTGCCTGGCTGCAAAGAGCAGGTTTCTGTCTATCTCTGCTACCCTCTTGTTGCTGAGCCATCGCGGATAAAGTATGTCAAACATAAAGATTAATGAAGAAACAACAAAAGCAGCCCCCAGCGCCCACGTAAGCGGGGAGGCGACCTTTAGCTTCAAAGCAACAAAATAGACAAATATCTCGGTCGCAAGGAAATACAAAAATGAATTGAAAAGCACGAGTGCAAGGTATTCCCGCGCAGTCAGGTTGGAGTCAAGCTTGTAAAGCTCCCTTTCAAGAAATTTGAAGCCCTTGAGCATCCTGCTGGATATCCCATAAAAGTAATGCGCCAGCACTTTTGCTTGAGCAGGGCGCATAAGCAGAAAAGGCACCTTCATTTCCATCGGCCATACCTCGCCTTCTTTTAGTCTTTCTTTCCAATCTTTTTCATCAAGGCATCGTGGTCTTCATAATACTGTAAAATTATGCGGCTTACCTCCTCTACCCCATTTATTTTCTTTTCAACCAGCCATCTCAAAACCCTCGCCCGCTCCTTTATAGTTTCTTTGATTTCCTCGTCATCCATCCTGGTGTATGTGCGCAAGGTGTCAAGCAGGCGGACGCTTGGGTTTTCTTCCTCTATCTTGTCACGTGATGAGCGCCACCTGTATATTATGTTTGCGCGCACGCTTTCGCCCCTCTCAGAAGGGATAAGCTCGCCAATTTCGAAAACCCGCCGGATGCCGCTTCGCCTGTCGCGGTACATCGCAAGGACAAAGTGCAAGGATTCCAACACCACCTCAGGAAGCTCAATGGGCGGGGAGACAAGACGCTTAAATGTCTCAAAAACAGTCTCTGCGTGCATAGTAGCGTAAACTGAGTGGCCTGTGTGCATTGCCTCAAACAAGACCTCTGCCTCTTCTGCTCTCCTTATCTCGCCAACAATGATGCGGTCTGGCCTCATACGAAGGGAGTTGACCATCAGGTCCAGCATGGTTACTTCTCCCCTCCCTTCCTTTCCTCCTTCCCTTACTACAAGCGGAACCCACTGCAAGTAGGATGGGAGGGTTATCTCCCTTGTCTGCTCTATTGAAATGACCCTCTGGTTCTGCGGTATAAATGAGCAGATAACATTCAGTATAGAAGTTTTTCCGGCGCCCGTGCCTCCTGAAACCAATATGTTCATTTCATACTGCATTGCAAGCCATATAAATGCAGCCACCTCGTCCGATATTGTATTTGCCATTAAAAGGTCGGTTATTGTCCATGGCTTTCTTGCAAATTTCCTTATAGTTATGGTGTTTCCGAACATTGAAATCGGGCTCAAGGTGGCATTAACCCTGTCTCCACTTGGCAGATATGCATCCAGCAACGGGTCCTGCGAGGTTATTTGCCTTCCAACCCTCCTTCCAATAAGGCTCGCATAATCCCATATCTTGTTTTCTCCTTCTATTTTTAGGTTGCTTTTGCACCAGCCGTATTTTTTGTGGTAGGTCCATACCGGCTCTCGGCTGGAATTTATGCAAATCTCCTCCAAGCTGTCATCGTGCAGCAAGAATTCAATGTCGCCCATCCCAAGCAGGTCATGTACCATATGGCCTGCAAACTCGCTTGCCTTCTCATCTGTAAGGCGCGGTATCTTTTCCTTTACCAGCTTGAAAGCCATCTCATTGAACTTTTTCTTCAACTCTGCCATCAGCTTGATATCCAAGACCTCGGCGCTGGTGAGCCGAACCTGCTTGAGCAATTCTGTCTTGACTGTTTCGAGATAGGCAGCTGTTGCTGGCTCTGGCTTCGGGGCATAGAGGTTGTAAACAGGGACCTCCAGCGGGTTTTTGGTTATCACAACTGTTGCTTCTACTCCGTCAGCAATCACCTTGTAAGTGGTTAGTTGGTTCATGCCATCACTCTGGCGCATACAGCTTCATTTTGCCAAAAATATTGTATTCTGTCCGCAGCAGCCCATTCTTTTCAAGGGAAGCGGCATACTCCTCAACCTCCTGCAAGGTGAGGCCGCAGCTCTTTGCAACCTCTTCTGCGCTTGCCGCTTTTTTCTGCTGCACGTAATGCACTATGCTGTCAATTGCAGTTTTTCCCCCAGACATCTCCAGCTCTTCGGTCTTTTCAGGAGTCCTAACCGGCATATCCTTTCCGCCGCTTAGCACCTTGGACATCTCCTTTCTTAAGTCTGCAACATCAACTATCCCCACCACTTGCTTATTCTTGTCAATAACAGGTATAACTTCCACGTTTTGATGGACAAGAAGCCCAAACGCGCTTATTAAGTCCGCTTCCTCATACAGCCATGTTTTTTTGTTGCGTATATGTTTAGAGACGACATCACAGCTCATCGTTTGGGGGTCAGCTGCGCTCACCCCGAAAATTCCTACCTTTACAAACAAGGCAGCAATGTCTGAGGTCAAAAGCATCCCCACAAACTTCCTCTGGCGGACTACTGGCGCAGCCGACTGCCCGCTTTCAACTAGCTTTTTCAAAGCAGAAGCAACAGTTTCGTCCGCCTCCAGCACAAGAAACTTTTTTTTCATTATTTCCGAGACTTTCATGAAAACCCCCTTCAAGCAATCCTCAATTTTCCTGTCTTGTTGACGCTTGAGCGAACTGACACGACGTCGTTAGTTTCGACATACACTGGAGTTGAAAACCAAATCGAAGCTTTTAAATCTATGTTGCTTTCCCTGTAGCTTATTAGGACAGACGCAGGTGGGAGGAATGTTATCCTTGCAACTAAGTTGCCGCTTTCGTCTGTTACATTAAGCGAGCTTGTCATATATTTGTCAATTGGGATGAATTTATAGTTTGCAGCAGTGGGCCATACCTTGGAATAGTCGCTTGCGACTATCCTGATTCTTACCTGCATTGTGTCACTGCTTGAATTGCTGACATTCTCCCAATTGACATAGGAAAAACTGCCGACAGGCAGCATAAGCTCCAAGTCATACGCAGAAAGCATCCCAGCGCTTTGCGGGCTTGAAATTGGCGAGACCTTCCACCAATCACTGCCTTGAGATATTGTCGTTTCAACAGGCCTTATGACAAAAGAGCCATTTGCAAGGTGTTCCTTGCCAATACTCACATTCATCTGCGAGAAATTTTTTTCAAACTGGACGAACCTATCTAAGCTTTCATTTATTTGGGCTTCCCACGGAAGCTTCTGCTCAATCAAGACGCTGTTGTTGTTCACGCTAATATTTGCCCCAGCCAGGCCAATTTTCTTCATCTGCATCTCTATATTATAATAAGTGCTCGCAGTTTTTTCCATCTCTAAAATGAGCCAGGCGCTCTCCCTGCCTTTTAGTGATTGTAAGGAAAGATGGCTTGCAAATGAAAGCAGCACTATGGCTAAGAAAATGGCGCCAATGCTGAAAAACACCCCCCTTGCCCCTTTATTTATTTCTGCCACACCACCATCCTCACAACCGAGTAGTTGGTAACCTGCTTGTTCTTGACCGAGACAAAAGCGTGCCTCAGCCAATAAAGTGTTTTTTCCGCAGGAATCTCATCTCCATACTCGCTCATGTCTATCGAATAAAAGTATCCGTTGTCGTAGTAATAGGTTTCAATAAACATCCTTGCCCCCATGTTTGCAGGAAGGGCGGCATCAAGCGAGGCTTCAATCAAGCCATCATCTGCGCTTTCAAGAACCCCTTCCCTGTCCAAGAAGAAAAGGACATCCCTTGCAGCCCTTATTGTTTGCACTTGCAAATGCAGATCCTCCTCTCCCTGAATTGCAAGATAAGCTGCAACTACCATAGCTGCTATTAATAAAAACAAAGACAAAGTAGCATCAATGGTGAAGAAAAACGCCCTATACCTCATAAATTCGCACCTTTAAGTGACTGCCGCTTCCATTGTAGTAGACCAGCCGGCTTACTTCATAGGCGAAAGTCTCATTTGAGGCTTCCTGCCCAATTGTTATCAGCCTTGCGCCTTGCATCGTTTCAATTTTTATCAGAAAATCCTCATCTACTCCGAGCAGCCTTTTTGCTTCAGAATAATTAGCTGCTGCCAGCATTTGAAGTGCCTTCACGCGGACTGGGTCAAGCTCCCTTTGCCTTATAGCCAGCCCAATTGCCTGGGCAGAGGAAGGAGAACCTGTCCAATTAAATGGCTGCCCAGGAGAGCTTGCAAGCTGCTCTGCAACACTAATCGCAGCCAGCCTGTTCTTTCTTGCCCGCATCTCTTCCAAATATTTAGTCTGGTAGCTGTCCCAAAGTATTACAAAATACGAAATGGCCAATATGAATACAAATACCCCTGCTATCAAATCCATGGGGATGCTCTGCCCCCTTATGTTGCAGGCATAGGGGCAAGTGCCATTATCCAATTATTACACCTCCTCCTAAATTTCTCATGCGCACGTCTTTGTCAATGAAAAATGTGCCTGCAGTTCCGTTGGTTATATTTGAAAAAGTGAGACCGCAGGCAGCGTCAGTAAGGTTTCCATATGAAACAGTTATTTTTCTCTCTTGCGCAGACACTTTCAAAGTATACTCTTTGCTGACCGAAGAGCTTGGCCTGCGAAAGATGGCTTCGGTGCCCTCTCCTGCAGAGGCCAGCGCAGAAAGCTGTGCTGAAGCCTGGTTGCAAATGGAATAGGCATCATAGTGGATAGAAAGAGCCATAAAGTCATTATAGCTTTGGTAGTAGATAATCACTACCAAGATTAGAAGCAGCACCATCAGGGACATTGAAATTAAAAATTCAAGTGCCCCTTGGGCAAGGCTTGATTTGAATTCTTCTCGTTTTTTCACGCTACCTTCTTTCATTTTTCTTTTAAATAGGTATGCAAAGAAGTGCAAGACATGCCCCTATCTTACCACAAGCTCAAATCTTTTGTAGGTGGAATAGTAGCCATCATAAACTACAATATCTACGCCAAATGTCCCTTTTTCAAGAGGAGCACCAAATATCATCCCATTATGCGACATTGTAAGGCCGCGGGGAAGCCCTGAGGCTGCCCACCCATAGCTTGCCCCAACCCCACCTTCTGCCTCAAGCTGGAAGCTGTATTTTGCATCTTGAGTTGCAGCTGGCAGGGCAGAAGTAATTATCTTCAGCCTTGGTGTCTCATTCTGGGCAGGTTCTCCTCCCCTTTCTCCTCCACCTTCGCCACCAGATTGGTTGCTTTCAAATGAAGGAGGCAATTCCCCCTCCTTTTTTTCATTGCCGCCAGCAGAACCTCCACCTATCAGCGTTCCTCCCCCAGGGAATAGATAGTTGACAACGATGCTCTTCCAGCAGATTGGAGAGGAAAGGTCGCATTCGCCCCCTGCCACAAAATCCACAGTAGCAGTTTCTCCAGGTTTTAGTTCCTTTGTCTGATTTGGAAAAGAAGACCCTTCGCCTCCCCGCACAATTATTGTTTGGTTGCCCGTATTTTTCACAACTACTTCTAAGCCACTTGGAACGGGCTTCTCGCCGCTTTCATTTCTAGCAACGCTAACCACCTGCGGCGGCTGAGTGGAAAGATAAATGAAAATGAGCAAAATACCAATGACTATTATGCCCGAAATCATCCCAGAGAAAAAACTGCTTCTGTCAATGAGCCGCCCAAGTGCCCCGCCTGGCTGGCTTGCTGGCAGGCCTGTGCTTTTTTCAGGGGCTTTTTTCATAATTTTCCTCTTAGCATGGCATTGGCATGCCAATGTTGCGATAGATGCACTGCAAGGTATTTTCATCAGGCGCAAAGTAATACCTGCCGCCTGTTATTAGCGCAGTGTTTACCAGCTCGTCCACATTGACATCATAGCCAAAGCCAATGGTATATACAGTGGCATTTGCCTTTCGGGCATCAGAGGCACCCGTTATAGTTTCAGTAACAGGGCAGTCTCCAACATTGCTTGCCCCGTCTGTGAGCAGCACTATTATCCTAAGGGCATTTGGATATCTTGCTCGCGATGAGGTCAGCTCCTGCCTTCCGGTGTCAATTCCACACCTTATGCAGGTGTTTCCACCTGGAGAAAGGGCGTCTATTGCGCTTCTAAGTGCATTTTTGTTTGAGGGAGTCATTAAGGAAAGCTGGCGGTTCAAAGTTGAGCTGTCGCTAAATGAGACAAGCCCAGTCTGGGTGGTTTCAACCACCAAGTTTACAAATGTTTTCGCCGCTGCCTTTGCAGCATCCATTTTAGTTGGCAGCTGGGAAAATACAAAGTTCCTGTTATAAACGGTGCACGAGCTTCCAAATATTCTTCGCAAATACAAGTCAATTGTGATGGGCAGGCTGTATTGCGAGATGTTGACCGACGCATTAAGAGTCCCATATGAAGTTGAGTTTCTTACCCCCGAGGCAATTACGGTGTTCCCTACTCTTGCTTGGTATTCAACTGCACAGCCGCTTGTCCCACTCCTAATTTCTGTAGAAAGGTTGGCAATAGGCCCGTTAACTGAATTAACAGTGACGCTCTTTACCTTCGTGAAGGTGGCGTTTGTAGTGCTGACTATGTTATTGTCGTATACATAAATTACAGGCTCGGACATTGAGCCAGAGCGGTCAATTACCAAGATGACATCAGCAGAGGAAACCCCAAACGTGTCATTTGCTATGCCCCCCACATTATTCAGCGAGTCTATGCAATAGGCGTATATGGTGTGCATGCCCGTGGATAGAAAGCCGAAGTTATAGTAGAAATCCTCAGTTGGCGAGTTGTATGCGCCATCAGCAGGAATTGCTTCCACCCAATTGAGGTTGTCCAGCTTCATGTAGCAGCGCTGGATATCGGAGTTTCCCGTAAATATGTCTGTGGCGCTTGCATATTCTGTAACATTTGAAAGGGTGCTGGGATAAGTATCCGAATGGTTCATGTGCGTAACAATCGGACCCAAGACATCTCCTGCTGAAACGTTGAAGAAATAATATGCAGTGGGCCCGGTATTGTTGCCCGTGTCAGTGCATCTTACCGCCGCAATGTGCTGGCCAGGGAGCAAGGTACCAACCAGCCTTGTGACATTCTCAATTGCAGAGGAGAAGAACGCACCGTCTGCGGCAGACATTGTAGTCCAATTTCCTCCATCTATCTGCAAGTCCGCGCTGCGTATGTATAGATTCCCTGTTGCAGTGTCATTGCATACTGCATTTATGGTGATGGGATTTGAGGCAGTGGCATTTGGCGGGCTGTGGCTTATTGCCGACACGAGCGGTCCCCAATTATCCACGCTTGGATAGCAGCAGCAGCGAGGCTTTCCACCTTGCCCAATGCAGCCAGCATCATTTGATTGTATATAGTCTTCTCCAGAAGCATAGCACTCTCCCTCGCTTGACCTGCAAGTTCCTCCCAAATAGCCCCCTCCATAACAAAGGGCGCTGCAAGTTTGGCTGCCAGTTATGTGCAGCGTTATCTGGACAGTGCAAGAGCCTCCATTCTCTGAGTCAATAGTTAAGGTTGCCCCGTATGTCCCAGCACTCTGGTTTTGTGGCACGCTGTATGAAAGCTGCAAGGTTGCATTCTCCCCTGCTGCAATGCTTGGCGGCAGCGAAGAGGCAGACACAATCCCAGCCCCAGACAAAGTTCTGTTTATCCCAACAATCTCAAACTCCGCATTATTAACTATAGAGACAAAGTCTTGCCCGCTTTGGCCAGGGTCAAAGCTCCTTACAAAAAGCAATGGCGAGCAGGCCAGCCCAGAACTCCCAATCCTAACCTTTCCATTTGGAAGGTGTTCAACTACTATCCTGTGCTTTCCTGAACTTGTGGGTATGGCTCCAGTTAGCTCTGCTTTGCTATTTGCAAAAACATCTGTGCTGCCAGCAGATGTCCCAACGGTGATTAGCACCCTCTTTCCGCTGACATCAGTTGTTCTTATGTCTTGCGGCAGATAGACAGTCACATACTCCTTTGAGCCCTGCCCAAGGGCATAAACCCTGTCAGCAGCTGCAGCAAGCTTTTGGACTGCCTCTTCTGCCTGCGATATCTTTGTGCTGTCTGAAGCATAATTGAAAGCAACATAAAATGCTACGCCAATGACTGCAAGGGCAATAGCAATTATTATCAGCTGCTCCATTGATGCTTGTGCCTTTTTCAAGCAAACGCCTCACAGATGCTTCCACTTCCAGCTGTGCCCTTCTTTCCTGGCAGTTTTCAGGGCACTTAGGGCAATCATAGCGTCTTTTTTCTTGATCGCCTCTTCTTTCTTTTGGGCAGCCTTCTCTTTCTTTTTTTCTTTTTTGATTGGAGGCTCTATTGTCGTTGCTGATGCTGCGCGAGTTCCATGAAGCGGCCCTGCAATGTGCTTTGAACCAATCTCAATGCCGCCCCCGCCTATCCTGAAAGGATATGTCTTGAGGGGGTGATTAGTCGCACGCATCTTGCGCACTGACATTGCACGCTCAAACTCAAATGGGTGGGTATGGCTTTTAATCAGATATAGGACTATTACGCCATCAACGATAAATTCCTCTACCCCTGTTGTGGAAAATATCTCAGAGTTGTCCTTGATGTCTGATATAACAAGCGCAGTGCAGTCCATCTTCTTTATCTCCCGATCAAGCTGCACGAGCCCATTTCTTATTTCATATGGGTCGGAAAAATAAGTAAGCAAAACTGAATACGAATCCACCACCAGCCTTTTTGCATGTATCTTTTCTATCGCATCTGATATTATCTGCTTTATAGACTCAAATTTATAGACCTCGGGCTTTATCACAAGAAGCTTTTTCTTCGCTATCAATTCCTCCAATTCCCAACCAAAAAGAGACATGTTCTCCACAAGTTTCTTCGGGTCTTCTTCCAAAGTCACATAAACTCCAGGCTCATCCATATATTTTGCTCCCGAATACAAAAACTGCATTGCAAGGGTGCTTTTTCCTGTGCCGCAAGCCCCTGACAACAAAGTTATGCTGCCTGCTGGCAACCCCCCTTCCAGCATGTTGTCCAAGCCAGGGATTCCCGTCGGCACTCTCGCTATTTTTTTTGCAACCTTTGCCTTCTTTTTTTCCATATCAAGCCCCTCTCTTGGCGGTTTATCCACTACTCTTGTTAGTTTAATAAAGATTGCTTCACACGCCCTCTATTTAAAACAATACCTGTAGTTTATGTAAATGGAATTTTGCGCTACCCTGTGATAACTTTTATAAATAATCTCTCTTAACTTTAAGCAGGTGATCAGATGAAATTTAAGAAGGGACAAGCAGCGCTTGACTTCCTTATGACGTACGGATGGGCAATTGCACTGG
>JAOAKE010000033.1 GCA_026413805.1 Microcaldota archaeon
CTATATATGCATGGGCTATCCTCCCAATCATCCCAGTTGATGCATGCTCATTTCTAAGCACAGCTTTTCGGTCTCCAAAATAGTTTATCCAATGCCCATAGTCCCACCACGAAGTAACCCTGTCCGAGGGGTCAAGGTTTTTGCTTATCCATTCCATGCTGTCTACCCAATAATCTGCGATGCGGTTGCACCCAAATGAGGCGCCTGCCCTTGCCTCTGCTGCCCTTATTTGCGAGGCCGGGTCTTGAGAAGGCAACAATTCTTCTAAAGAGAGCTGGGACACAAGGCATACTTTTGAGTTGAACTGGTTATTTATGCTGTCTGCAAAACTCTCATTGTAGCCAGCTGCGCATATCTCTTGGTCGTAATAGCCTTTTGAGCGCAATGCCTCGCATATGCTGGCAAGCTTTGGCATCATTGCAGCTGGGTTGTCCTGGTAGCGCATCTCAAAAGACTTGGACAAAATCATAACAGAGTAGGCTGAAGGGAGGAAAAGCTGCAAAAGGGCAACGACCACTATAATTAGCAAAAAGAAGTATCGAGAATACTCTTCAGCATGAGGCAACAGCTTTCTTGCAATCTTCGCAAATAGCCATTGGAGCTCAGACAGGGCAGCAACTGCTGCAACAACCATTGCCATGCCTACAAAAATCGTGTATTTTATTTTTGTCAGACCGACATACAGCGGAGGTAAGAAAAGCAAAAGCAAGAGCAGGGCAATTGGGGCTTGGTGCGAGAGGTCCTCTTTTTTTACCAGGTATCTTGCAATTGAGCCCACTACAAAAATTACCAAGAAAAAGAACATGAGAGAATTTTCTTTTGGGACGAATGGTATTCTTGTGCCAAGAAAAGAGTTGAAAAGGGAAGTAGTAAGGTCAAGCCCAGAATTTCCAATAAGGGTAAACGGCACAGAAAGTTTGTCAAGCCCGATTAAGAAATAATTCCTTATTTGCAATTTTAGGTCCTTGGTTGAGTTGTCAATATGGCTGGAAGGCACAAGAGCAAGGAAGCCAGCTTCTGATTCAAACTTGCTTCCAGCCAAGTTTTGCTCAGCAATGGTCCGCTCAAGGGGATATTTAAAGTCAGCTGCACCAACGTAACTTTTGATTTGACCTTTTATCCCACTGCCGATTGGGTTTGGCAAAACCAAAATTATTAGGGCAAGCAGCACAGCTCCAATAACAAGCGTTTTTTTTCTCCTTTCATTTATTCCGCGTGCAGTTAATTGGTCCAATGCGTAAGCCAAAATGATTGCCCCGCCAATTATAAAAACAGGGCCGCGAATTAAAGAATCAAAAATGCTTATAGTCTGGGCGAGGTAGGCTGAGTAGACAATGGCGCCTGCAAAAAAGCCACCTGACAAAACCGCAGAAATTTTCAAGAACTCTTCATTTTTTTTAGAGCGAATAAAGCAATCAATTGAATAAATTGCGACGAAGGCTCCAAAAGAGAGTGTAAGCAACTGTTCGTAGTTTGAGCCCACAATGGCTGCAAAGAAGGCAAGAGCCCCGATTAGAGCCAAATTTATGTCCTTCCTTTGGAGGGCAGATGCATACAGACCTGCAACTAAAAAGATGGACATCATGCCAAATGGGGCGGCCTCATTTACCCCTGCCGACATTTTATAGATGGTCACTGGCAAAAAGGCCATAAGGAAAGCTGCCAACAAACCAAAGCGCTTTCCAGCATAAGAAGACATTAGAAGGTAGGCTCCAAAAGCCATAAGGGCAGCAGCTATTGGCGGCAGCCAGCTAGAAGTTACAAACAAAAGGTAGTTGTTGTATTCTGCCCCTTTTGTATAAAGTGCATACCACTGTGCTTCGATATATACCTTTAGAGGAACAGATGGCCGATGGCCGGTATTTTTTAGCTCAGGCCACCAGGCAGTGTCATCGGTGGGCGGCACCTCTCCAAAGCGGATTATCTGGCCTGCACCATAAACATAGAAATATGGGTCAAGCTCAGAATATATGGGGCTGTATGGCTGCAGCCTAATCCAGAATGAAAGTAATACTGCCAACAGGAGAAAGAAGGAAGCAGCATGCTTTTTTGCAAATTCCAAGTCAACTAATGCGTCAAAGTCAAGTTGTGGGGGCTTGAAGGAAAAGGCGCCCTCCTTAATTCCGTAGAATATTCCTACAGCAGTCAGGAGGAACAGGTTTACAATAACAAGATAGAGCGAAAATTTCAGCCCAAAAACGTTTTCAACAATCAAAAGTGTTGGGCCAAGCACCATTCCGACAAAAAAGCAGATTAAGAGCTTTTCAAGCATTGAGAGGTCGCTTTTTTTCAAAATGGGCCAGCCTATGGCAAAGCCAGGGATGATCGCAGAAATGAATACCAAAAGCGAATGGTAGAGCGGGTCAAATACCAATGCTGCCATCTAATCCTCCCCAAGTTGCCTCTTCGGTCAGTTTCGGCTAGCCAAATATAAAAGCCTAACCCTTTCTATCATCTGCGCATGGTGGATGTCCATATAGTTGGCGGCGGGCCTGCAGGTTGTTTTGCAGGGATATCTGCCTGCCTCGAGGGCAAGTCAGTGCTTCTTTCAGAAGAGCACAAAAGCATTGGCGAGCCGGAGGCTTGTTCAGGGTTAATATCAAAAAGCGGGCTTGACTCTCTCCTTCCCTATATCAATTACAAGGAGGTAGTCCTCAATACCATTCTTTCAGCAAAGATTACTTGCGAAGGCGAGGAATTCATTATAACGCCTAAAGAAGAGATAGCACTGTTAATCTCTCGCTGCGGATTGGACAGCCTTGCAGCTGAGCGATTCGTCCAAGAAGGAGGAAAAATCGAGCTTGGGAAAAGAGTAACAAGAAAATTTGCCTCAAAAAACATAATCGGGGCGGATGGCCCTGCCTCAGCAGTTGCAGATTACTTCGGCTTTCCAAGGATAAAGTCATATGTAGCCTGCATGCAGGGGAATTTCAAATACAGTTGCCAAGACCCACACCAAACCGAGGTCTTTCTTTCCTCAAAAGACTTTCCTGGGTTTTTCGGCTGGGTGATACCAATAAATGAAGACGAGGCAAAAATAGGGCTGGGGGTAGCACTTCCCAGCCACCCCATTTTCTATTATCGCAGATTTCTTTCAAAGCTAGGGGTAAAGCAAAAAGCGCTGCATGAATTTTCAGCAGTAATCCCGCTTTCAGTCCGAAGCAAAACAGCAATGCGTGCAGGAGGCTACAATGTGCTTCTTGCAGGCGATTCAGCAGGGCAGGTAAAGGCTACCACTGGAGGAGGGGTTTTTTTTGGGGCGCAGTGCGGCTTGCTTGCGGGAAAATACCACAGCAGCCCAGAAAGCTATGAGAAGAGTTGGCGGGCGTCTTTCGGTCTTGATTTGGCTTTGCACCACTCTTTCCGCTCCTTTCTTAATCTGTGGGACGGAGCACCGCCTCCTTTCCTTGTTTCTGCTGCAAAGGGGCTTTTGTTTGAAGACCTGCTTTCTGAGAATGGGAAAATGGACCGGTGGAGCGCTATGCTCTCCCCTTCGCTTCCACTTGCCTATGCCTCAATTGCAGCGAGGCGCTTTATGGGGTCAGGCACATGAGTAAAAGAGTGCTCAGGGCAGACCTGCATGTGCATACTTGCTATTCTATTGATTCCCTTGCACAGCCAGAAGCCATGCTGGAGGCTGCAGTGAAAAAGAAGCTGTCCGCAATTGCAATAACTGACCATAACGAAATTGAGGGTGCCATCCAAGCAGCAAGGGCGGCAAGGAAGAATAGGCTGCCGCTGCAAGTAATAATTGGCGAGGAAGTGGCTACTAGCGAAGGAGACTTGCTGGTTTACTTTCTTAAAAAGAAGATAGAGGGCGGCAGTCTTGGTGAAGTTTTGGCAGAGGCAAAAAGGCAAGGCGCAATCACTTGCGCTGCCCACCCTTATGACGCAAAAAGGCACGGCATACAATTAGAGAGGCTGCAGCCAGAATTGCTGCAAAAGATAGACGCCATTGAGACCTTCAATGCGCGCGTCCTTTTGCCAAAGCATAATGAGCTTGCAGGCAAGTTTGCAGCAAGATTTCAAAAGCCATTTATTGCAGGAAGCGATGCCCATCATCCCTCTGAGGTAGGAACGGCATATACGGAGTTTTCTGGAATTAGAAAGATTGACAGGAAAAACATACTTTCTTCTGGCCGCCAGGTGTCGGGAAATCACTCAGCCCCACTTGTTCATGCCCTCTCTCGTTATGCCGTGGTTGTGAAAAAATTAGGCTGGAAAAAGAAACAATATTAAATTAAGATTCCCAATTCTATGGGGAGGGCATGCTTAGCAAAAAACCGAAGCACATAGCAATAATACCCGATGGGAACCGCCGCTGGGCAAGGCTACATAAGGTCTCCATCCCTGCTGCTTATGAAAAGGGGATAGACAATATCGGGAATGTGCTAAAGTGGTGCAGAAAGAACAAAATACGCACCCTTACCATGTGGGGCTTTTCAACAGAGAATTTCATGCGCGACCGAAATGAGGTGGAAAAACTGTTCAGGCTTTTTGACAAAAAGCTGTCAGAGGGGCTTAAAAAGGACTACAAAAAATACAAAGTTCGGGTGCGATTCCTTGGGAGGATAGAGCGATTTCCCAGGCAGGTCTATGAAAAAATGCGCAGGGTTGAAGAGGAAACTTCCAAAAACAAAAAGTATAACCTGAACTTAATGCTGGCATACGGCGGAAGGAACGAGATACTGGATGCAGTAAACAAGGCGCTAAAATTGGGGGTAAAAAGCGTTGATGAGCGGGAGTTTTCTTCGCTTCTTTATACCGCAGGCCTGCCTGACCCTGATTTGATAATAAGAACCTCTGGTGAAATTAGGCTGAGTGGCTTTATGCCTTGGCAGTCGGCATATTCCGAACTTTATTTCTCAAAAAGGCTCTGGCCTGACTTTGACGAGAGGGAGTTTAACAAAGCACTGCGCGATTACGCGCGAAGAAAAAGGAAATATGGGAAGTAAAGGATGAAGGGATGGAAGAAAAGGCAAGCAAAAGGATTTGCTTTGTGGCGTTTCTATTACTCCTTGCCATTCTTTTTGCGTCATTTGCATGGGTGGTATTAATGGCAGAAAAGCCGAATGCGGTGCTCACCAACCTCTCCAAAAGCAAAAGCGAAAGAGTTTATTTAGAGGTTGCAGACAGCGATTTTGCAAGAATGCGCGGCCTGATGTTTCGCCAAAAAATAGTCCCAATCCTATTCATATTTGACTCAGATGGCAAGCACCCGATACATTCGCACTTTGTAAAGTCAGAATTTGATGCAATATACCTCTCTTCGGGCAAAGAGGTGGTGGCAGTGGCAAGGAGAATCCAGCCTAACTTAAGCTGGGTAGAGCCCCCAAAAGAAAATCGCTACCTTCTTGAGCTTCCGCCAGAGCTTACAGACAGGCTGTCAATTGAGGAAGGAGACCGGCTGGAGTGGAGGATAGACAAGCAGCAGGCTTGAAGGAGATTCCTATGGGTTCAATAGGCTGGGGGATAGGAGACTGGAAGTCAGATTACAAATTGAACCTTCCAAAGCTGTCGGAGGAAGAAAAGGAAGTGATATTGGAAGCAGCCGAGAGATTCAGGCAGGAAACGCAGAGAAAGGAAATTTCCAAGCCAGATGAAGCAAGGGAAATTGCAAAAGAGATTCTCCTTTCAGCCTGCGAGTCTATGGGCTTTGATCTTGAGCCAGACCAAAAAGATTACCTTTCAGAGGTGCTTTTTCTCCAGACTTGGGGCGCTGGGTTTTTAGAAGAGCTGCTGGCAGACGAGAGCCTGGAAGAAATTGCAGTAATTGGCCTTGGAAGGCCTGTTTTTGTATTTGTTCGGGGGAAGGGATGGAAGAAAACCAATGCAATGATTGACAGCCAAGATTATTTCGTTTCGCTTGTAAATAGGCTGGGCAGGAACCTTGGCAGAAGGCTAACCCAGCAAAGCCCAAGGATGAACGCTGTCTTGGAAGATGGCTCGCGGCTGCACGCCTCAATGCCGCCGGTTTCTGGCTGCGAACTTACCATACGAAAGTTCAGCAGAGAGCCGTTTTCTCCCTTTGACCTTCTATCCTTTGGGACTTATGACGCCAAAACACTTGCCCTGCTTTCTTTGGCAGTCCAGGCAGACTTGTCAGTAGTGGTAGCAGGAAATACTGCAAGCGGAAAGACCTCCACCCTCAACTCACTTCTCTTGTTTGTCCCGTCCTCTGAGAGAGTCCTCATAATAGAAGAAACCCCCGAAATCTCGCTGCCCCACCCCCACCAGATGAGGCTATTGCCATTTGAGGAGGGCGGCATTTCTATGGTTGAGCTGGTTCGCGATTCCCTCAGGATGAGGCCTGACAGGGTTGTAGTTGGCGAGGTCCGAAGCGCACAGGAAACACGTGCGTTTGTAGAGTCTGCCTTATCAGGGCAGGCAAAAGGCTGCTATTCTACCTTTCATGCCCAGTCTTCTCGAGATGCCTTGCTGCGCATGCGGATGATGGGCTGCCTTGAAGCAGACTTGGAAGGGATAGACTTGTTTGTGGTCCAGCGCAGGGTATCTGTTTATGAGCGTGCGAAAAGGAGGGCAGGGGAAAAAAGGCAGGTGGTAGAGATAGCCATCTCGGACAGGAGCAATGTGATGCATCCTAAGGCAGTCTTCAACGGGCGCGCCTTTTCACCCTCAGCACTTTCTGCCATGATTGAGCGCATTTCTTCTGGCACTTCAATGAGCATTGCGGAGGTAAAAAGGGAGATAAAAAGCCGCGAGAAATTTATCCGCGATTTTGCTTCCATCAAGGGATTTGAAAAAGCGTTTAACTCCATCCAGAAGTTCCTCTACGGGGGATGAGGCCTTGCAATTTCCAGGCTGGCAGGGATTCTTTTCTTTTGTCTCTAGCTTTTCGCTTGGCGCACCATTTTCTTCATCTTCTGCGACAAAGAGAATCCAGCGCAACTTTGACTTGGCAGGGATAAACACAAGCCCAAGCAAATATGCGGCGGGCTCTTTTTTCCTTTCATTTCTGCTTTCTGCCCCGCTTTCGGCCATTCTTGCCTTTGCGCTTGCCCTCGATGCCCTTGGCTTGCTCGCACTCTTTCTTCTCACCTTTGCGCTTATTTTGTCCTCCCTAATCCTTCTGCCTTCTGCGTGCGCAAGGGCATTTACAAAGGAAGCTGAAGCAGAGCTGCCATTCGTCTTGAGGGAGCTTGCAATATACCTTGACATCGGGCTGCCTTTTGAAAAGGCAATCTACAAAATTGCCTGCGGAAGCTACCTTCTTTCGCCCACTTTCATGCGCGCTTATAAGGAGATAAAGGCAGGGGCAACAGTGCAGGCTGCCTTGGGCAGCATTTCCTTGCAAAGCAACTCCATGCAGATAAAGCGCAGCGCCCTCCTTCTTGCCTCAATATACGAGACTGGCACAGGCACAGAGTCCCTTAAGCGCATGGCAGAAGAACTCTCAGCGCAGCAAATCTCCAATATGCGCGCCCAAGGAGGCAGGCTGTCGCTCCTTGCCATCCTATTTGTTGCTTCATCAGCGCTGTTGCCTTCTTTTTTTTCAGTCTTTGCTGCCCTCTCCCCGATGTTTTTGGAGTCAAGCATGACTTTGCTTCAGGTTCAGCTTGCATTTTTATTGGTCTTCCCAGCGCTTAATGCCCTGTCGCTTTCTGCTTTTTTCCTTTTTCTTCCTTCATTTCGCCGAGGGACAATTGGAGGAACAAGGATATTGAGTGAATTTTTGGAAAGGAAGGGCTTTCCCTATGGGGCAAATGGGCTTGCAGCACTCGCCCTTTTCATGTCTTTTCTCCCCGCCATTTTCTTCCTTTATCTTGGCAGCCTCCCACTCTTCTTTCTTTCAATCTGCATAGGGCCAGCTGCCTATATGTCTGCAACTTACCTTGCCCAAAGAGAGGTTGACGAAGCTGAGAGCCGCTTGCCAGATGCGCTTTATTCTGCTGCAGCAGTGCATCGGCTGCTTTCAGCAGAGAAGATGCTCTCTTTCTTGGCGAAGGGCGGCTATGGGCGGCTGTCTGCGTCTTTCGACATTGCATTAAGGAGGCAAAAGGCAGGCGAAACCTTCGCAAGGTCCATGCAGGCGGCAGCAGAGAATTGCCCCTCGCAGCTTACCAAAAGGGCGTTTGACTTGCTGGTTGTGGCTTACGAGACAGGGGCTGCCATGCATGCTGCCCTGCGCGAAACAGCCCAAGATGTTGCTTCTTTTTTTGGCCTGGTGCGAGAGAGGGCAGCAATTCTTTCCATCCAGCGATACACCATACTGGCTGCCTCTTCAATCCTCGTCCCGTTTATAATAGGGACGGTTGTTTCAATGGTGCCACTCGTTTCAAGCGCAGTTTCTAGTCCCACCTCCAACGGAGTTTTTGGCACTGCCCAGGCCCAGCCAGACCTTGCTGCCCTCTGCCAAATTTATCTATTGGTAAACGCAGCAATCTCCTCGCTTTTTCTTGCGCTATCCCAGTCCTCTCCTACAAGGGCGGCCATTTACTTCTCTGCAATAGCGCCTATTTCACAGCTCATTTTCCAGCTTGCATCTTCCTCAGGCATTTCAGCCATCGCACACTAATCGCCTGCCAATATACACTCTTTATAAATTCGTAAGCCAAAATCATAGCAGAGAATGTATGTTCTACTTGAGGTCGCAGCCTGGTTTTTCCTGCATACTTCTTGCAGAACACGCATATCTCTAAACTGAAAGAAAGGAGCTGATGTAATGGGATTCGGAAGAGGAAATTTCGGCGACATGCCAAAGCCAGTCAAGGTCGGCGATGAGCTGGACGTGACTATTGAGGCTGTGGCCGCAAAGGGCGACGGTATCGCCAAGAAGGACGGATTTGTAATATTCGTTCCGGGAACAGCGCAGGGAGACAACTGCAAGATCCGCATAACGCAGGTCAAGGCATCCTGCGCAGTTGCAGAGAAAGTCTAAGGGGTTAGAAATCCCCTTTCTTCTTTTGTTTTTTCTTTTTCAAGCTCAGCGCGAGCCAGTGCGATAAGGCTAAAATACCCAACTGAGAAATTCCTCCATGGCAGAACTTCAAAAGTACCAGGCAGACTTCATTGAGCTTGCCATTTTTGCAGGCGCCCTCAAGTTCGGGAGGTTCACCCTTAAAAGCGGCAGGGTGTCCCCTTATTTTTTCAGCTCAGGGGTTTTTTACACAGGCGAATACAGCCGAGCCCTCTCCACGCTTCTTGCCGAGCTAATCTGCCGCAAGCTCAAGCCAGAGGAGTACGATGTGGTCTTCGGGCCTGCATACAAGGGCATTCCACTGGCAGTTTCCACTTCAATGGCCCTGGTTGCAAAGGGCATCAACAAGCCATGGTGCTTCAACCGAAAAGAAGAGAAGGCGCACGGCGACAAGGGAGTATTTGTGGGCGCGCCAATTGAGGACGGGGCGAGGATAGCCATGGTAGATGATGTTTTCACAACAGGCGGGGCAAAAGAAGAGGCAATTGCCCAGCTGCAGTCAGTTGCAAGGGTTTCCATCCCAGGAGTGTTCATACTCCTTGACAGGCGGGAGGTAGACGCCAGCGGAAAAAATGCAATCGCCGAGTTTGAAGAGAAGCACGATACAAAAGTCTACTCCATCGTAAACGCAGACCAGCTGTTTGATTACCTAGAGCACAACAAAAGCAAGCTGAAGGTATCAGAAGACGTTTTTGCAAGGTATACAGAGTACAAAAAGCAATACGGGGTATAAGATGGCTTCAAACTATCTTGACTTGCTGCAGAAGTCCGCATACGAACGGCAATCTATCGTGTGCTTTGGGCTTGACCCTGACTTGCAGATGATGCCCAGCTCCCTCATGCAGCCGCGAGAGGAGAGGATAGCCTATTTCTTCTCCCAAATAATAGATGCAGCCCTTGAAGCCCAGCCCTCCATATCAGCAATAAAGCCAAATTACGCCTACTTCGCCCAGTATGGGTTTGACGGGCTTCGCGCACTGAAAACAATAATTGAGCGCTACAAGGGAAAAATCCCAATAATACTTGATGCCAAGCGAGGCGACATTGGCAAAAGCAGCGAGGCATATGCCAAGGAAGCCTTTGACTTTTGGAATGCCGATGCAGTCACCCTCTCCCCATATATGGGCTATGACAGCCTCCTGCCTTTCATTGAGAGGTGCAAGCAGGGAAAGGGAGCCTATGTGTTGGCTCGCACCTCCAACCCAGGGGCAGCAGATTTCCAGTCTCTTCTCAGCGAAAACAACAGGCCTATTTTTCTTGAAGTGACCAACCGGCTGGCAAGGTGGCATGTTGATGGGCTGGGGGCGGTGGTTGGGGCAACGGCTCCGGACGAGCTGGAATCAGTTTTATGGGCGTTTTACGATTCAGGCAAGAGAGTGCCTCTTTTAATTCCAGGGGTAGGCTCCCAAGGGGCGTCGGCAGGCGAAACTGCCAGGATAATCAAAAGCATCTGGAAGGAGTCCCTGCCCCTTCACAGGATAAACTCTTCTTCTGCAATAGCCTATGCTTTCAAAAAGAGCGAAAATGAGGACTTTGTCTCTGCTGCCCTTGAAGAGATAAAAAGGATGAATATGGAGATAGGGAAAATCTAGAGGGAAACCTTCCCTTCCTTTACAAATTCCCTTATTTTTTGCGCTAATTCGCTTATTTTCACCCTGATTTGCTTGCCATCGTTTCTAAAGCGCACAGTGGCATCCTCATTCTTCAGGGAGTCGTAGTCAATAGTTATGCAGTAAGGCACCCCTATTTCGTCTGCGCGGGCATATCTCCTGCCTATGCTGCCTGTTTCCTGGTAATAGACTCTTAACCCTGCTTCGCGGAGTGTTTCTTCAACCTCTCGTGCCTTTT
>JAOAKE010000034.1 GCA_026413805.1 Microcaldota archaeon
GGCAAGGACAGCAGAGCCGTATGCAAAATATTTAGTGCTAACCATTCGCCCACCCGTTGTCTTGGTTCTTCATTCTCTGGCAGCGCTTATAAGCGTTTGTTTCTTGCAGATTACCCTAGCAGCTTCCGGTATTTTTCCAGCAGCTTTTCAGTGAGGCTGGGTATGGAATATCTGAGGGCGGTTTTCCTCGCCATGGGGGAAAGCCGGTCTCTCTTCTCTATTGCAGCCAAGAGCTTCTCGGCGCAGTCTGCCGGCTCGCCTGAAAACGCATATCCATTCAACCCATCCTTTATCGCCTCAGAAGGAGCAGTATCTTCAAGCACGCAGGCAGGAGTGCCGCATGCCATTGCCTCCAAGTGCACCAGCCCCTGCGTTTCAAAAGAGGAAGCAAAGGCAAAAACATCGGCAGCATTGTATATATCAACAAGTTTTCTCCGGTCAACTACAAAGCCTTGCATCCGAACCCTGTCCCTCACGCCTAATTGGTCTATCTCTTTTTGAAGCTCTTGCGCATAAGGCCCGGTCCCGACTATCAAAAAGAAAACATCCCTGTCGCGAATGAGCTTGGCAGCCTTTACAATCAATGAATAGTTTTTCTCCTTGACTATGCGCCCCACGCACAGCACAAGCTTTTTGCCTGCAAGCCCAAGCTCCCTTTTTGCCTTTTCCCTGTTTTTCTTTGGCTTGAAAAAGCCAGTGTCCACTGGAGAGGGCAAGACCTCTGACTCTATGCCGTTTTGCGCCATAATCCCTTGGGCGTGGCGCGAAGGGGCAGTCACCAAGTCAAACTTTGAGTAAAGCCACTGCAGGTATTTCCAGGCAATCTTTTTTCCTATCTGCTGGCCTCCCTTGTGCTTTATTATGTAGTGCACCCCGTCGGGTATCATGGTTTCAAGCGAGGCCATGGAGGGCAGCCTTGCCCGGGAGGCAAAATTGGCAGCTGAAAGCGCCATGGTCACCATCGCTTTTGAATGGACTATCTGCACCCCTGTTTTTTGTGCAACTTCTGAAGCAACGTATGGGAATATTGCTGCCCGGTATTGCGGATAAGGAGGAAAGGTTATTGAGGCAAAGCGGAAAACTCCGCTGCTGTCTTTGAATTTTGTGGCTGGGGCAGGCGCAAAGACATACATCTTGTGCCCTTTTTCTTCGAGCCCTTTTTTGAATGCCAAAATTGAGGAGACCACGCCGTCTGTGGTCGGAAGGTAGCTGTCGGTGAACATCGCGATTTTCATACTCTTGTTGGCTCGCAGGCAAAATATTAAAAACAGATGCTGGCATATGCTGGCTTGTCAGCGGCCATAGGGGAGGGGAAACACCCGAACCCATTCCGAACTCGGAAGTTAAGCCCTCCCACGACTTTGCTGGTACTGCGCTTTTGCGCGGGAAGGCGAGTTGCTGCTGACACACCAAAACCCCCACGCCTAACCTAAAGTGGGTTTTGGTGAATCCTCCCGAACGCCCGCCCAAATTTTGCAAGACAACCAAAGCAAGGCATTTTCTGCCGCACCTTCTCTGCACTATTTTTAAACTTCACAAGAAAAGAGAAGGGCATGGCAAAAAAAGAGGGCAGCATTGCACAATCTAAACTATCCCCCAAAGATGAGGTCTGGAAATACAAAAAATACCTGTGCAAGGCGCGGTGCTTTGACATAACTGCTGGGGGAAAAATCGCAGTCCTCAATGAAACAGAGGCGCATGAAAACGACCTTTATACCTCGCATCGCGTCATTCTTCGCACCCCCAAGGCGCAGACTGTTGCAATAATTGACTTGTCTTCAGACATTGTCCAACGGGGTGAAATTGTCCTCTTTTCCGAGGTAGCAGAGGAGCTAGGGGCAACCGAAGGCACGCCAGTTGAAATTCTCCACATGCAGCGGCCAGCCTCAATAGAATTCATCAAGAAGAAGATGGACGGGCGCACCCTCTCAAAGCACGAGATTGACACCATCATGCGCGAGCTGATGGAAAATCGGCTTTCTGAGGCTGAGCTTGCCTCTTTCATTACTTCCATTTACATCAGGGGGATGAGCGACGATGAGATAGTGGCGCTTACTGAAAGCGTGGTGGCAACAGGGCAGACTCTCCAGCTTGGAAGGCATCCAATCTGCGACAAGCACTGCATAGGCGGGGTGGCAGGAAACAGGACCACCATGGTAATCGTCCCGATAGTTGCCGCAGCCGGGCTTTACATACCAAAGACATCCAGCCGATCAATAACCTCGGCAGCCGGAACTGCAGACACCATGGAAGTGCTTGCAGATGTCTCCTTTAACATATCTGAGATGCGCGAGATTGTGCAAAAAAGCAAAGGCTGCATTGTCTGGGGAGGGGCGCTTCGGCTTGCCTCAGCAGATGACAAGTTGATAAAGATAAGAAACCCGCTTTCGCTTGACCCCAAAGGAGTCCTGCTTGCCTCTATACTTGCAAAAAAGAAAAGCGTTGGGGCAGAAAACATCATAATTGACATCCCAATCGGCAGGGGCGCAAAAATCCAAGACCAGCGCGAGGCAGGAGAGCTTGCCCGTGACTTTATAAACATAGGCAAGCGGCTTGGGATGAAGATAGAAGTGCTAATTACAGATGGCTCAGAGCCTGTTGGCAGAGGGATAGGCCCTGCCCTTGAATGCCACGACGTCCTGTCTGTGCTTTCAGGAGGGGGGCCGCCTGACCTTCGCGACAAGTCCTGCCAGCTTGCAGGCGCACTTTTGGAGCTTTCAGGAAAGGTAAAGAAGGGAAGCGGCTTTCAGGCAGCCGAGAAGCTTCTCTCTTCGGGCAAGGCGCTTTTGAAATTCCGCGAAATTGTAGAGCTTCAAGGGGGCAACCGCAACCTCAAGCCAGATGACATTCCAGTTGCCCCGCACAAGCACACGGTCTATGCCACTGAAAACGGGCGAATCTTCCACATTGACAACAAGATGATTTCCAAGATAGCCCGCGCAGCGGGTGCTCCAAATGACAAGGCAGCAGGCGTGCTTCTTTTGTGCGAGCGAGGAGACAGGATAAACAAAGGCGACCCGCTCTTTGAAATCCACGCAGTTTCAGAAAGCAAGCTGGATTTTGCCATCAAGGCATTGGAGGGCTGGAGCCCAGTTGAGCTTAGAAAAGTGGTGCTCTCCTCAATTAACTAATGCCATAAGCCCAGCGGGCTATTTTTTTTGCAAAATCCTTGCAAGGTGGGAAAGAAGCTCTTCGCTCCTTTCAAATATCTTTATGTTGCTTTCCAGCTTGAGCTCCAATTCAAACATAATTTCGTCTTTGCAGGTATTAAGCGGGCTTCCGACAGTGGCATCAATCGGGATGAATACTTCGTATCCTGTTCTCGCCCCTCCCAAGGCAGTAGCCTTTACACACTCCACCCGGTTAAACCCAACAACCACCACCCTTTTTTCAAGCAGGTTGGACTCAAGAAAAGTCACCAATTCTTTGCTTTCAAAGGCATCAAACGAGTCCTTTTTAATCACAGGGGCGCCAGGCACGATTTTTCTTATGAAGGGATTAACTGGGTGCTTTGACTTTGAGTATCTGATTAGGGCAATGGGCAGCCCAAGGTTTTTTGCATTCAAAATGAGGCGGCTTGCATTTTCATATCCTTCCTTTTCTCCTTTCTCCATTAGCACAGGATGCTGCATATCCACTACAACAAGACCAGCGGCAGCCTTCTTCTGCCCTGCATTCGGGCCTGTTCTTCTGACTAAATTGAAAATTGGCATGCAACTTTCCAATATAAACACCTTTTAAATTTACCTATTACCACCATTCCTCTTTGCCCAAATGCCCCCCTGCTTTGCCCCCATCCTGTCCCATTTTAAATTTTCCCAAACATATTCGACGTGAAAGAAAAGTTCTTAGCATGAGCAAGAAAAACCGAGGGCTGAAAAAATGAGCCTTGACAACATTGAAAGAGAAATCCCAGACGGAATAACCCTTTCAGATGAGGACGCAGAGCTATTGCGCTTCATAGAGCAAAGCAAGCCAAAAATCTATGTGGTAGGAGCAGGGGGCTCGGGCTGCAATACCATGACGAGGATGCACGAGATAAAGATTGAAGGCGTGAAGCTCATCGCAATGAATACCGATGTCCAGCACCTTGTCAAGATGAGGGCAGACAAAAAGGTGCTACTTGGGAAGAAAACCACGCGCGGAATGGGGGCAGGCAGCAACCCCTCAGTGGGAGAGGCAGCTGCAAAGGAATCAATAGAAGACATAAAAAATGCCATTTCTGATGCCATGATGGTATTTGTAACCTGTGGCTTGGGAGGAGGCACTGGCACAGGCAGTGCGCACATAATAGCAGAGCAGGCAAAAAGCATAGGCGCCCTTACAGTGGCAGTGGTCACCCTCCCATTTTCATCAGAGGGCAAGGTCAGGATGCAAAACGCATTGGAGGGATTGGCAAAGCTTCGCAAGCATGCTGACACAGTAGTAGTAATCCCAAACGACAAGCTGCTTTCCATTGTTCCTGACCTGCCATTGAACACTGCCTTTAAGGTTTCTGACGAGGTCTTGGCAGGGGCAGTGAAGGGGATTGCCGAGCTTGTTACCAAGGCAGGCTTGGTAAACCTTGACTTTGCAGACCTGCGAACTATCTTATCAGGCGCTGGCTGCGCGGTAGTCGGAGTTGGGGAAGCCTCAGTGGATGCCAAGCCGGACCAGCGAGCCCTCATCGCAGTAGATACCGCCATGAACTCCCCCCTTCTTGACATAGACGTTTCAACAGCCAACCGCGCCCTGATAAACGTTACTGGCGGGGAGGACATGACTTTAAAGGAAGCCGAGTTGATAGTTTCAGAGGTTTCAAAAAGGATTGACCCATCCTCTCACATCATCTGGGGGGCAAGGATAGAGAAGAACACCAAAAAGAGCGCAATTCGCGTGCTTGCAGTGCTTGCAGGCGCAAAATTCCCCCAATACGAGCTGAAGGACATGCTGGCTTCCCCTGCCAGCATTGAAGAAACTGAGCTCGACTTGGACTTGGTGGGGTGAGCAAGATGCAGCTGCCATCATTCATAAGCAACATTTTCATTTTCTTTCGCGAATGCAGAAGGGTCCTAAATGTCGCCTCGCGCCCAAAGAAAAAAGACTTTATGCAGATAATAAAGGTGACAGGCGCAGGAGTAGTCTTAATAGGGTTGGTGGGAGTTATTTTAGCATTCATCCTTGGCCTGATTTCATGAAGCTTTAATTGAATTCAGGCTTTATCCGCTAGGGTGTTTCTGATGATATATGTATATCGTGTGACGGCTGGGCAAGAGCGAGTGGTGCTTGAAATGCTGCTAAAAAAGGTGAAAAAAGACTCTCTGAAAGTATACTCCATAGCACACTTTGAAGACCTCAAAGGCTACCTTGTAATAGAGGCAGAAGACGAAATAACCGCCCGACAAGCAGGGTTGCGCATACCGCACATAAAGGGCGTGCTTGAAAAGCCCATGGAAATAAAAGACATAGAGGGGCTGATAGCTGCTGCAAAGCCAGCCGTCCTTTCCATCAACAAAGGCGACCTGGTTGAGCTTATTTCAGGGCCGTTCAAGGGAGAAAAGGCGCGAGTGATTAAAATAGACACCAACAAAGACGAAGTAACAGTTGAGCTTTCAGAGGTGGCGGTCCCAATACCCGTGACCATAAAGGCAAACACAATAAGAGTTTTCCAGAAGGCATCTGAAAATTAGCATTACTCATCAAGCATGCACAGCATTTTTAGGGTGGCTATCCTGCTTGCCATGCTGCTTTTTAGTATAAGCTCATCGGAGCGATCCTTCCTCTTCTTGATCTTTTCCCACGCCTCAATCAGCTCTTTAACTCTTCCTTCTATCAAATAAGAGTAAAGCCTTCCTTCTTTGTCAAGCGCGCTTGCATATGTCCTTGCCCAGTAGGCCATTTTGCGTATGCACCTTAAGTTCTTCTCATCTTCAACTCGCATTATCAGATCACCAGAGAGGCTAAGAATCCCTTTAGATTCTTTTATTATTGCGTTTGGAGAGCTAGACCTCTCCAATGCCAAAAGCATTGCGTCCACTTCCTTTATGCCGGGGGTGGTAAAATGAATTTTCAAGAGGTATTTTTTCAGAAGTTCGGCCCTTTCCATTAGAATCTCTGCCACGTTATTGCACAAAGTAGAAAACGCCTTTTCCTTCATGATGCCTTCACTTAGCACCCCTTTTCTTTTGATATATTTTTCGATATACTCGTCAGAAAGATTAGGCGGAAGTTTTTTCTCTCCCGGAAATTTTATTGAAAGCTGCACCGCCTTCCCTGATTTGTTTTTCATGTCCATGCACCTATTAAGACGCAGAGGCTATTTAAACATTGTGGTAATAAATGAATTTATATAAATAAAACTTACTGCCTCTTCTTTCTCAAAAACAGCAGATAAACTGCTGCTATGACGACCAAGAAAAATACAAGTACAATGGCAATCAGGCCCCACTCCAGCCCGCCCTTTGCGTTTATGATTATGTTCAATTCTTCAAAGCCAGGCTTTCTTATCAACACCGTCACTGGGCCAGGAGAAGAAATGCTAAGGTTAAGCGGGCTTTCACCGCTTATTTTTCTTCCCTCTATGCTTACCTCAAGCCCCCGGAGGTCTTTGCCGCGCTCATCTACAACTGAAATTGTGAAATTGCGCCCAGCATCCACTTCATAAGGAGCAACAACATACATCTTTCGCAAGGGGACCTCATTCATCTTAATGAACATCGTATATGCATAGTCGCCAGTTTCTGAATTTCCTGCCACGTCATAAGCCCGGCACTCAACCTGCACTGGCCCGACAGGCAGCTTTTCAAAATCCACAACAACGCTCCAATTCTCCTTCCCTTGGGCAGCCACCCAGTTTTCGCCCTGAACCCGAACCTCGACTCTTTCTATCGGGCTTTCAGAGCTTGCCCTTCCTTCTATTTCTACAGGCCAGTTTCCAACGACCTGCTGCGGAGGAGGCCAGTCAAAGCTGCAAATCGGAGAGCGGCCAAGAGAATATATCTTTCCCCCCGCAGTCCCAAACAGCACCCTGCCTTTATTCACCAAAACAGCGCCAGGCCTTTCCTGCGAGGAAAAAGACCACTTAATCTGCCCGCTTTCAGCATCAATGCCATAGATCTTCCCGTCGTCTGCACTGAAAACCATGTCTCCTTTCAAAAACTGCGGCTGCGACCAAGCAGCTGCACCAATATAGGTTTTATAGCGGAGGTTTGCGCTTGCAGAAAGAGAATAGAAATAGCCGTCAGTTGAACTGAAGTAAAGGGTGTCGTCTTTTAAAAGTGGGGTGGAGATTATCCATCCACCTGTAGAATACACCCACCGAACCCTGCCAGTAAAGGAATCAAGCGAGTAAATTTTCCCATCAGACCCTGCTACATAAATTGAGCCTAACCTTGCAACAGGCCTTGAGAGAAAGGAATTTTCAGCCAAGACGCTCCATTTTACGTTTCCAGCGTCTGCACCAACAGAGTAGATCTTTCTCCCAGAAGTAAAGTAGAGGCTTCCTTCGTTGAATAAAATCGGGCCTATCTTGTCATCAAAGCTGGTCTCCCACAGGGTATTTCCTTGTATGTCATAAGCCGCAAGCTTCTTTTTATACCCTACAAATACCTTTCCATCCCCAACTGCAAAAGAAGTTGGCGGCTCTGCAAGGTTTTTTTCAAGCCTCCTCCTGCCAGTGTCTGCCGAAATTACAAGAAGCTTTCCCTTTGCAGTCAGGGCAGCTATAGAATTTTGGTCAAAGGCCTGCAACTCAAAAGTAAACTTGTCCTCCCCACTGTAGCTCCATGCCAGCGAGCCTACCTCAGCATTTAGGGCGTATATCCTCCCGCCAGTGGAGGCAAATATCACATTTTCGCCAATGATAACTCCCTTGCTTTCTATTTTTTCGCCTGTCTGGTAAGACCAAAATATTTTAGAGGACGGGAGATTTAGGCACAAAAGCAAGGCAGCAATCAACACAAGGTAGCGGCTCATTTAAAGACCAAGCCATCATTCGCAAAAAAGTTATTTAAGGATGCCCTCATCCCAAAAGCTGCGAATCCCACTTGCCTGCATTGACCTGGGCGATTATCTCTCGGGCGTCTTTTCCCTCAACAGTTATGCCCAGCGAGACGCAAGTGCCAAGGACCTCCTTCACCCCGTTTTTCAGGTTCTTTACAAGGGAGCCCTCGCCTTTCATTTTTGCGACTTTTACAACCTGCCCAAATGAAAGGTTGCCTATCACCTTTGGGTCTTCAGGCCCGCCTTTTCTTCCTTTCTCTACCCCGAGCTCCTTTTTCAAAAGCTCGCCTGTAGATGGGCTGCCCACTTCAATTTCAAATTTCTTGGTGGCTTTGTCCACAATTACCTTTACCGGCACTTTCAAGCCAGCAAAAGCCGAGGTTCTTTTGTTAATCTCGTCTATTATCCCTCCAATATTTACCCCCAGCGGGCCAAGGGCAGGGCCAAGCGGAGGCCCAGCGGTGGCCCTTCCTCCTTCAACAATCGCAGGTATGGTGATTTTTGACATAAAAATCTCCTATGGGCTTTGCCTAATGTTGCAACACCTTTTAAGGCTTGCGGAAGCCCCTGCCATTTTAAGCCGGCAGGGCAGCTTCCCCGCAGTAATCATTGTTTATATACACCTTTATTGGGGAAGAAAGCGGGCCAGCCTTTGAAGAGCACTCAAATGATTTTACAAAGTCCGAGGTTGGAACGCCAAGGGACTCCAGCTTTATGGCATAAGAGGTGTCATAACACTTGTAGCGCAGGGTGTCGCCTCCGCTGTATCCCCTTGCAGCAACCTTAAAGGCATAGGTGTGCAGTGCCCCGTTTTTTGAAAGCTCCATTGGAGAGACGGAGCATTCCTTTGCCTTTTCAAAAACTTCTAAATTGGCGCTGCCGCACAGCTCTCCATTTACCTTGGCATAAACCTCTATTTTTCCAGGGGTGTCAAAGCGGCAGTTCTTGCCAGTTACAACCATCCCTGAAAATTTTTCGCTTATCTCTTCACTTCCGCATAGGTAGGCCAAAGTGGCTTCGCTTAAAGGAGTATGCGTCTGGACAGTAATCAGCGTGCGCTCCCCCTTTGTTATTCTCGCAGGCCCAAGCGAAACAGTGCAGCTCGGCCTTCCTACTGCTGGCGCTTCCCCTGACTTGCCAAACTGCGCCCTGCCGCACTCCACTCCATCAAGATAGGCAATCACAGGAGCTTTTCCATCAAGTGGGGCGCAAAAGTAAAGCTCGCCTCGCTTTTCAGCCATGTTTCCAGACGGGCATTTCACCGAGACTTTTTTTTGCGAATCAGCCCTCACCATTATGTAATAAACGCTTGAAGCGTCTTTCTGGAACAGCACTGTGCATTTTTCAACAGCAGGCTGTTGTGCAGCCGGGGGCTCTTCATCAGGCAAAGAAGGGATAGGAGGCAGAGGGGACTCCCTGCTTTCGTTCTTTTGGGCTTCTTGGCTAGGCTTCGGGGAAGGCGATGAAGAAGGAGGCTGCGCCTGGCCAGGCCCGGCGCACCCAAAAGCAAAAAGCAGCAAAACTAACACTGCAAGGAACCAAACCTTCTTCATGAATAGCACCCCCTAAATATTTTTGCATGAAGAAATAAAAAACAGCCAGGGCGCCTGCGCTATTCTTGGTGGTCTTTGATATACATGGCAAGCTCCCAAAAAGAGCCAACCTGCCTGCCACTGTCTTTTTTTTCCTTTTTGCCGATTTCAAAGGAGCCCTCTGGGGCAAAAGAAAGAACCCCTGCACGGACAAAGAAGCGCTCAGCAACCCCAATTGCTTCAAGGAGGTAGGGGTCCCCCCTTCCAACAAGAAACATCTGGGCAAATGCGCTTTTTACAAGCAAATTGTCGCTGAATTCCAACAGATAGGCTATGCTGCCTTCTGCCATGCTTTCTTTGCCAGGCTTTTCTTTGCGTATCTTGTCAACTTCCTTAAAAACAGCATTTATTTTTTCTTCGCTGTGGATATTTTTTAGAAACTGGGCAACAAAAGCCGCCTCTGAGCATATTTGCATGGCATTGCTTTCTGCCAAGTAGAGCTTCAACGACAGCGGCTTCACATTTTGGTTTTCTGCAGGCGTTTTCTTTAGAATCTCTGCGAGCCTTTCATGCTCCCTTTTAAAGTAAAAATAGCGTTGAGCCACTGCTGGAAAGCCCTTCGCCACCTCTTTTGGAAGTTCGGGAAGCCTTTCTCCTGTTGGAACCTCTTTCATCCTGTATGGAATTATGCTACTCCTGCCATTTGAGTTCATGTGTTTATTAGTATAATATCATGTTTTAAATATATCGTTTGCCAAGGCTTGCGCTAGGAAGGATAAAAAGCACGCTTCAGGCTTTAGAAAGAAAAAAGCGAATGCGCCTGCACCTTGCGACACTTCTTTTGAAACTCCAATCAACCTGTCGTTCGACTTGGGAGCCGAACTTGATTGATTATTGGAGGTGATCTATCCGCAGGTTCCCCTACGGATACCTTGTTACGACTTAGCCCCCCTCACCTATCTTTGGTTCGACAGCGCCAAGAAGCGCAGCCTCACCAAAAACAAGCTTGGGTGACTTGACGGGCGGTGTGTGCAAGGAGCGGGGACGTATTCACCGCTCGATGATGACAAGCGATTACTAGGGATTCCAGCTTCATGGGGGCGGGTTACAGCCC
>JAOAKE010000035.1 GCA_026413805.1 Microcaldota archaeon
AGATGTGTATAAGAGACAGGTCAAGGAAAAGCTTATGTCTCAGGGGATGGCGATTTCCATTTATGACATTCAAAACGGCCCGGTTTACAGCCGCTATGGGGGGCTTGTCGGGGTAAAGATAGTGAAAGACCAATGGTTCATTGACTACGGCAACAGTGAATGGAAGGCCCTTGCCCACCGCTGCCTCTCTGGAATGAGGGTTCTGCCTGAAAAGATACGAAAGGACTGCGAATACACCATAGGCTGGCTGAAAGAAAAGGCATGCACCCGCTCAGCAGGGCTTGGCACGCGCTTTCCTTTTGATGAAAGCAAAATGATTGAGGCGCTATCAGACTCTACAATTTACACGGCATATTATACGATTTCGCACATTGCACAAGGCATGCCTCCCGAACAGCTCACCGAAGAGCTTTTTGACTATGTCTTTCTTGGAAAGGGAGACCCCTCTTCTCTTCCGCCCCAAGCCTCGCAGATGAGGGAACAGTTTCTTTACTGGTATCCGCTTGACTCGCGCCACTCTGCCAACGACCTTGTCCATAACCACCTTGCCTTCTTCATATTCAACCATGTTGCCATATTCCCCCCAAAGCATTGGCCAAGGCAGATAATCACCAATGGCTTTGTGCTCATGGATGGAAAGAAGATGAGCAAGAGCATGGGCAACATACTCCCCCTGCACTATGCAATTAATGAGTTTGGGGCAGATGTGATACGCTTGTTGGTAGTGTCCGGCGCAGACTTGGCACAGGACACTGACTTTAACCGCCCTGCAGCAGAAGGGGTCATTGCGCGCCTGAAATTCCTGCAATCAGCGATGGAAAAATATGCTTCCATTCCTGATGAAGGGGAGAAAGACATTGCGGACCGCTGGATTCTATCGCGCATGCACAAGCGCGCCTTGGCAGCAGACGAGCTTTACCAAAACTTCCAGCTGCGTGAGTTGTCGCTGGAGCTTTTCTACAACACCGTCCATGACTTGCAGTGGTATTTGAAAAGGGCAAGCAAGCCGCAGCTCCGCGAGTTTTTTGAAATGTGGGTGCCGCTAATCGCCCCATTCATGCCCTACATTGCAGAGGAGATGTGGGAACGTCTTGGCAAGAAGCACTATGTTGAAGATGCGCCCTTTGTCTCAATTGCGCCTCTTCCTGCGGGCAACCCTGCCAAGGTAGACGAAGGGCTTGAAAAGGCAGAAGAATACATTGTCCACCTCAAAGAAGACATCTCCTCAATCCTCAAGATATTAAGGATGGAAAAGCCTTCAAGAATAGAAATATTTGTCGCATCAGAATGGAAAAGAAGGCTTCGCAAAATAGCTGCCGCAGAAAAGAAATTTGACGCAGCAATGAAGGCTGCGATGGCTGAACCTGAATTGAAGCAGCATGCAGGCGAAGTGGCAAAGGTGCTGGCTGCCTATATGAAAAATGCCGCAAGCCTGGGCGAAACTCCTTCTTTGCAGTTCGAGCTTGGCGCGCTGGAAAGCGCAATCAAGCTTCTAGAAAGCGAGTTCTGCGCTGCTGTTTCCTTCTGCATGGAAGAAGAGACGCAGCACCCGAAGGCAAAGAATGCCCTGCCAGGAAAGCCGTCCATTTTGGTAAGCTGAAGGCAGGGAGGCAAACTTTATATAACTTTATATAAAATTATATAATTGGTGTTTTTTTATGGCAATCAAATCCTTCAATATAGACGAGAAGGTTTACCAAAAGTTTGCCAAGATGTGCAAGGAACATGGGATTAGCATGAGCAAGCAGGTGGAGCGATTTATGGCATCGCAAATAGAGAAAGGCTTGCAAGCAAATGAAACCCACACTGAAAAGGGCGCGGGCCAAAAGCCTCCCAGGCAGCCTGCCCACCACGACCATGCCTACAGGTAATGCGATGGTCCTTTGTGCCAAGGTGAAGCGGAAAAAGGCAGAAAGCGTCAGGCAGCAGCTCATAAGGCAGGGGCTCTTTGACGGCTCATATATTCCCTTGCGAGACGAAAGCTATGTCTATTTTGCAGTCAAAGGGAGGGGGAAGGCAAAGGGGCTGCTTTTTGTTGAAAAGAGGCTTCAAAAGAGGGAGCAGCACGGAAGGTCTCTTGAAGAGGAGCTGGCCGGGAAACTGAACAAAAAAGAGCTGGGCGAGCTTGTAAAGTCATTTGACATTGTCGGAGACATTGCAGTTGTAGAAATCCCCCCTTCCCTTGCAAAAAAGCAAAAACTGATCGCCTCGGCGATAATGAAAAACCACCACAACATAAAAACAGTTGCAAAAAAGACAGGGGCGACTTCTGGCGAATTCAGGATTCGCCCGGTGAGGGTGATTGCAGGGGAGAAAAAGACCTCAACAGTTTATCGGGAATCGGGCTGCGAGTTTGAGCTGGACCTTAACAAAACCTACTTCTCCTCCCGCCTTTCTTCTGAGAGGACGCGAATATGCAGCATGGTGAAGGCAGGCGAAAATGTCCTAGTCCCTTTCGCAGGCGTGGGCCCATTTGCCATCAGGATTGCCAAGGCTCAGCCCAAGGCAACCGTGATCGGGATTGAGCTGAATCCTGCAGCAGCTAGGTATTTTGAGAAGAACATTGCAAGGAACAGGTGTCCCAATATCTTGGCATTAAAAGGGGACGTCAAGAAGCTTTTGCCTGGCAAATACGCAGGCTGGGCAGACAGGGTTGCCATGCCTTTGCCAAAAGACAGCGCGCATTTCCTTTCAAATGCCATCCCGTGCCTGAAAAGAGGCGGGACTCTGCACTACTATTCATTTGGCGATGCCAAAAGCCCCTTTGCAAAGGCAGAAAGCGAAATAAGGGCGGCAGCCACAAGGCTCGGCAGGAAAGCCTCAGTAATTTACAAAAGGATTGTCCGCCCCTACTCTGCAGGCACCGTCCAAGTAGTGATAGATGCGAAAATATCCTAACAACAGATGCTTTATAAACTTCAAAATAGTTCTAACTGCATGGCACGGCCTGAACCATCTGCGCTTATTGAAGTTTCCTCTGAGGCAGGCAGGAAGATAGGCGGCATATACACAGTGATACGAAGCAAGGCTGCCCTGCTGCACAAGAAGTTTGGCGAAAATTACCTTCTTATCGGCTTTCTTGACGACCGATGCAACGAGGATGTGAAGTTTGAGGAGCCAGCAGGGAAGCTAAAGGAAATATTTGATGAGCTTGCAAAAGAAGGAATAACCTGCAAGTATGGTAAATGGCTATATGGTGACAACTCAAACATAATATGCGTGGATGCAAGGCAGGCCGGCGAGCGAATTGTGGAGTATTTGGCAGAAGGAAGGGGCGTGCAGCACGACAAGCAAGCGAACTACTTCAAGTATCTTCTTTGGAAGCACTTTGGAATTGACTCGTTGATGGAAAAATCCTGGGACTTCACTGAAAACGTGGTCTGGGGCATGGGCGTGGGCATGCTCATTGAGAGGCTTTTTGCCGCAGGGCTCTTTGACAAAAAAGCAACCGTGCTTCAGTTTCACGAGTGGATTTCAGGAGCAGCGCTCCTGTATTGCAAGATGAAGGGGCTTGGCTTGGCGACGGTTTTTACAACCCATGCCACAGTCCTTGGAAGGACGCTTGCTGCCGCAGGCATAGATGTGTACTCGGAAGCTGCGAGGGCAAACGCGCCCATCTCCCTCAACGTCGCTTACAACAACCGATGCGAAGGGAAGCACCAGCTTGAAGCTGCTGCTGCAAAGGAATGCACAGTTTTTACAACTGTGAGCGAAACAGTGGCTGAAGAGGTAAAGTATATACTTGGGAGAAGGGCGGATGTAATCACGGTAAATGGGATTGAATTTGGCAATAGTAAAGAAGGCAGGCGTGCGCATGACTTGTCCCGCTATGCAAGGGGCGAGCTCCAGCAATTCATGGAAGCTTGTTTTATAAGCTATTACCAGATGAGGTATGACAATGCCCTCTTTGTCTATATCTCTGGCAGGTATGAATTCACCAACAAAGGGTTTGACATTTTCATAAATGCCCTTGGCAGGCTTAACGCCCGCCTAAAAAAACAAAAAGACCAAGAGCGAAAGATATTCGCATTCATCTTTGCGCCAAGCTCAGTGCGCGGTCCCAAGATATCTGTCATCAAAAATTACCTGCTGCTTGACAAGATAAATGAGATACTGAAGGAGCTTCCAGAGACCAAAGACAAGCCGTATGTAAATATGCAAACTGCAATATCCCTCCTTAAAGGCGAGGTGCGAGTTGATTTGGAAAACATGGCAAAGGGCTTTATAAAAGATGGCGACAGGCCGCACATAAACTGCTATGACCTGTCCTACCAAAATGACGCAATAATAAATGCCTGCGTCGCTGCTGGATTGAACAACGAAAAAAGCAACGTTGTGAAAGTGATATTCTACCCCACTTACATGAAGCCCAACGATGGCTTGATGAACCTGAACTATTACGATGTAATTGCTGCCATGGACGTTGGCGTCTTTCCCTCCCGCTATGAGCCTTTTGGATATACCCCTGTTGAGGCGGCTGTAAAAATGGACATTGCAATAACCTCGGACATGACTGGCTTCGGCAGGTTTATAATGAAAAAAATCAAGAAGAAAAACTGCGGAATAAAGGTCATAAAGATGGCTGGCAGGACTTCAGACCAAGCAGCAGAAGAGCTGTCGCGCGAGCTTGAAAGAATCTACCGCTTACCTCCAAAAAAGCTTGAAAAAGAGAAGGAAAGCGCCTACAAGATGATGAAGCATATTGAATGGAAAAAAGTTATTGCCAATTATTACAGGGCATACAGCATGGCAATTGAAAAGAGCTTGAAGGTGGAAAAGTGAAGGGGCCAGCCTACCCTATAAAAAAGATGAGCAGCGTCCGCCTTTCAAGCTTTAACTTGCGCCATTTTCTGAATGAAGAGGAGCAGGCAAAGAGGAAGATGCAGCGAAAGATAACAAATGCCATGCTGCTTCTCATGGCAGTCTATTTCGTCGCAATTACAACCTTCCATTTTCTTGAAGGGTGGAGCTGGGAAGACTCAATCTACTTTACTACTGCCACCATTACCACTGTCGGATATGGGGACATCGTCCCGAAAACATATCTCGGCAAGCTGTTTACCATACCCCTCATGCTCATAGGGATAGCAGTAGGCTTTTACGTGATTTACTCCATCCAGCAATACGGCAGGTTCAGGCTTAGCAGCCTCGGCAAGAAGTAAATAAATGGCTGCACAGCAAATTTATCCTAACGGCGGGAGCGAGGTAGCGACCGCTTCTTTTATATTAATTTACTTGCCATGCAATACCCTTGGGTTTGCGTGTTTACTGAAAAGAAAGCCGTTCTTGTTCTTTCAGATGGTTCTGCCTTTTTTGGGAAGGGGTTTGGGGCGCTTGAGCGGAGGGTGGGCGAGATTGTTTTTACCACAAACATGGCAGGCTATGAAGAGTCTTTGACAGACCCTTCCTACGCAGGGCAGATTCTCGTTTCAACTTATCCGCTCATCGGGAACTATGGAACAGGCCCAGCATGGAGAGAAAGCGATCGCATTCAAGTAGAAGGCTACGCTGTGCGGGAAATCTGCGCAGCCCCTTGGCATGAAAAAAGCGCCTCCTCTTTGGACAAGGCGCTGGCAGAGGCAGGAATTCCTGGGATTTTCGGGATTGACACCCGAGAGCTAGTTCGGAAAATAAGGGACTTTGGGGTGATGCCTGCCTGCCTTTCGGCATATGAAAAGGAAGAAGACATAGCAGAGCTGGTCTCCATTGCCCGAGAGCTGGACTACTCAAAAATCAATTTTGTTGAGAGGGTGTCAGTCGGAGAGGCAAAATGCTATGGAGAGGGCAGCAAAAAAGTGGTGCTGCTTGATTTTGGGGCAAAGATGGGCATCATAAGAGAGCTCGTTAAAAGGGGATGCGAGGTTGTGGCAGTGCCATTTAACACAAGCGCAGAAGAGGTTCTGTCTTTTGAGCCCGACGGGGTATTGGTTTCAAATGGGCCTGGAGACCCCGCCTTGCTCTCCAAAGAGAGCAGTGAGATTGGGAAATTGTTTGGCAAGCTGCCTCTCTTTGGGATTTGCCTTGGCAACCAGCTGATTGCACAGGCAGCTGGCGCAAGGACATACAAGCTGAAATTCGGGCACAGGGGTGGGAACCACCCTGTCCTTGACCTGCGGATGGGAAGGGTTGCCATAACCACCCAAAACCACGGCTATGCTGTTGATGAAAAAACACTGCCCCCTCTCTTCAGGGTCACACATACAAACCTAATAGACGGAACAGTGGAGGGCATCGCCCATGCCGAGCTCCCTGTCTTCGCAGTCCAATACCATCCCGAGGCTCGGCCAGGGCCTCACGATTCAAAATATCTATTCGATGATTTTGTTGCAATGCTCTAATAGCGATTTGAGGTGAGAAAATGGGAAATTTGCTGTCTGTATGGGAGCTTGGAAGAAAAGAGGTAGAGGAGTACGTTAGGCTGGGGCTTGAGGTGAAAAAGAACCCTGGCAAATATGCAAACTCACTTGAGGGAAAAACGCTTGCCATGATATTTGAAAAGGCATCCACACGGACGCGAGTTTCTTTTGAAGTGGGGATGACACAGCTCGGTGGGCACGCAATATACTTTGACTTTACAACCACCCAGCTTTCGCGCGGAGAGACCATGCACGACACTGCCAAAACCCTTGGCAGGTATGTTGACATAATCATGGCGCGCCTTTACAAGCACTCTGACCTGCTGGAGATTGCCAAGCACGCAGGAGTGCCAGTAATAAATGGCTTGACCGATGCAGAGCACCCCTGCCAGGCGCTCTCTGATTTGCAGACCATAAGTGAAAAGGGAAAGCTCAAAAAAGGCGCAAAGTTCGCATTCGTAGGCGACTGCGGCTTTAACATGGCAAACTCGCTTATGCTTGCCTGCGCCAAGGCAGGGATGGAGGTGGCGCTTGTTTGCCCAAAAGCCTACTCACCCAATCCAAAATACTTAAGCGAAGCCAAAAGGCATGGAAAAGTTGAGGTGATAAACGACCCTGCTGCAGGCGTAAAAGACGCAGACGTCATTTATACCGACACTTGGATATCAATGGGGCTGGAAGGAGAAAAGGCAGAGAGAATGAAGGCCTTCATGCCATACCAGGTTAACGGCGAACTCCTCTCTCATGCGAAAAAAGACTGCATTGTAATGCACTGCCTCCCTGCCCACCGAGGCCTTGAAATAACAGATGAAGTGATTGACGGCAAGCAATCGGTTGTTTGGGACCAAGCAGAGAACAGGCTGCACATGCAGAAGGCAATAATGCTGAGGCTTCTTGGAAAAATTTAGTTTGTTTGCCCCAAAGCGGTTGATGGAAGATGCCCAGAAGAAGCGATATCCAAAAGGTGCTTGTAATAGGCAGCGGGCCGATAGTAATCGGCCAGTCGGCAGAGTTTGATTACTCGGGCTCCCAGGCCTGCGCCTCACTGCGCCAAGAGGGAATAAAAGTGGCAGTGGTGAACTCCAACCCTGCCACCATTCAAACAGACAAGGAAATCGCAGACATCGTATACATTGAGCCATTGCGCGCTGATTTTTTGGAGAGGATAATTGAGAAGGAAAGGCCAGACGGGATACTCGCCACGATGGGCGGGCAGACAGGGCTTAATTTGGCAGTTGAGCTGCACAAGAGAGGGGTTCTAAAAAAATACGGGGTTGAGCTTCTTGGGACTGGGCTGGAGGCAATAGAGCTTGCCGAGGACAGGGGGAAATTCAAATCACTCATGCAGTCTATTGGGGAGCCAGTGCCTCACAGTGTAGCTGCCAATTCATTTGATGAGGCGTTGGAATTTTCCAAGTCTCATCCCTTCCCCCTAATCCTCCGCCCTGCCTTCACTCTTGGCGGGACTGGAGGAGGGATTGCAAGGAACAGCCAGGAATTCATGCGCCTTTTAGAGCTTGGCTTTGCCCTTTCTCCTTCGCATCAAGTTCTCGTTGAAGAATCTGTCTTGGGGTGGGGCGAATTCGAATACGAGGTGATGCGCGACTCATATGACAATTGCATTACCATTTGCAACATGGAAAACATAGACCCAATGGGGGTGCATACTGGCGAGTCAATAGTAGTAGCCCCTTCCCAAACGCTAAGCGACGAGGAACACCAGATGCTCCGCTCTGCTGCACTGAAAATAATTCGCGCCCTCAAGATTGAGGGGGGATGCAACATCCAGTTTGCGCTTAACCAAAAGACTGGCGAGTATTTTGTTGTTGAAGTCAACCCCCGCCTGTCGCGTTCCTCTGCCCTTGCCTCAAAGGCAACAGGCTACCCAATTGCGAGGGTGGCTGCTAAAATTGCCCTTGGGCTGGGCTTGCATGAGATAAAGAATGCAGTTACCAAGAAAACTCCGGCTGCCTTTGAGCCCTCCCTTGACTATGTCGTAGTGAAAATTCCCCGTTGGCCGTTTGACAAGATTTCAGAAAGCGACAGGACAATTGGCACCCAGATGAAAAGCACTGGCGAGGCGATGGCAATAGGCAGGACATTTGAGGAGGCTTTCGGAAAAGCGCTTCGCTCAGTTGAAGTCAAGCCCCCGAAAATACCAGAAGCCGATATTGAGCGCCACCTAACTGCCCCAACAGACCTGCGAATTTATGCCATACTTGAGGCATTCAGGAAAGGATGGGGCAAAGACAAGGTTCATTCCCTGACAGGCATACATATGTGGTTCTTGGACAGACTGGCAGCATATGTAAGCCTTGAGAATCGGCTGAAAGGGGAAATTTTCGGCCCAGGGCTGCTTCGCGAAGCAAAGAGGATGGGCTATTCCGACGAACAAATCGCATCCATCACGGGTCACGAAGAAAAAGTAATACGGGAGATGCGCAAAAAAGCAGGCATCGTGCCTGTCTACAAAATGGTGGATACCTGCGCAGGCGAGTTTGAGGCAGCCACCCCTTACTACTATTCCACTTACGAAAACGAAGATGAAAGCAAGCCAAGCCAGGGAAGGAAAGTGGTCATTATCGGCAGCGGCCCAATCAGAATCGGGCAGGGCATTGAGTTTGACTACTGCTGCTGCCATGCTGCCTTTGCCCTGCGGGAGATGGGAATTGAAAGCATAATGATAAACAACAACCCAGAAACAGTGAGCACGGACTTTGACACGTCCGACAGGCTTTATTTTGAGCCACTTGCCTTTGAAGACGTGATGAATGTCATTGAGCATGAGGAGCCCGAGGGCGTGATTGTGCAGTTCGGCGGGCAAACATCGATAAACCTCGCCCAAAAGCTGAACATGAGCGGTGTGAAGATACTCGGCACCCAGATGGAAGGAATAGACGTAGCAGAGGACAGGGAGAAATTCAAGCTCCTCCTTCACAAGCTCCAGATAAGGCAGCCTGACAATGCCACTGCCACTAATGAACAGGACGCTGCGGAATTGGCTGCAAAGATAGGTTATCCTGTGGTAGTCAGGCCAAGCTATGTGATCGCAGGAAGGGGAATGGAGATTGTCTATGACGAGGAAAGCCTGCGGAAATATATCCGGCAGGCAGTAGAAATAAGCGAGCGAAGGCCTGTGTTGATTGACAAATACATAGAAAGGGCGATTGAGTGCGAGATAGATGGCGTTGCAGACGGCAAAATGCTTTTTGTGGGCGGCATAATGGAACACATTGAGCGGGCAGGGGTCCATTCAGGAGATGCCTACAATGTTGTTCCATGCGTCCGGCTCAAAAAAGAGGTTCAGGAAAAAATACTGGAATACTCCAAGAAAATAGCGCTGGCGCTTGGCACAGTCGGGGCAATAAACATCCAATATGTTGTGCAAAACGACGTTGTTTATGTGCTTGAGGCAAACCCTCGGGCAAGCAGGACCATGCCTTTTTTGAGCAAGGCAACTGGCGTGCCGCTGGTGAAGCTGGCAACAAAGGTGATAATGGGCAAAGACTTGGAGGAGCTTGGTGCAACGCAAATGCCTCACATGTCGCACTATGCAGTGAAGGGGACTGTTTTTCCT
>JAOAKE010000036.1 GCA_026413805.1 Microcaldota archaeon
CGGCTCTGCTGTCCTTGCCATTATAGGGGCCATGGGCTCCTTTACAGTTGGGGACAACGCCATCCTCAAGGTTATATCGGCTTTTCTGTGCGCTGTTGGCGCAGCGCTGGCAGTCAGCCTTTACAAATACGGCTATCTTATCGTCCCTCTTCTTACGCAGCGGGGCAAGATTGTGCAAATCATAGAAGGGGGGTATGAAGTGCCGCCCAGCAACGATGTTATAGTCAAAAATGTCGGCGGGATATATTACGCTTCCAAATTCTTAGGGGTTAGGATATACGAGTCCGCTTCTGAAAAATCAGTAGATGAAAATGTTGTCTATTCAGAGTATTTTGAGCGGGCAATCTCCTCAGTAAAATATGTGACGAAGTTCGCGGTTATGATCTACATGAAAGACATAACCGAATACCGCAACAGGATTGAGACCAAGCACGCCGAAGCCCAGCTTAGGCTGGCAAGGGAAAGAGACAAGCCAGACCCTGACGTGCTAAAGCTCGACCGATACGAAAAAGAGGTTGCAATGTGGGAGGCCCAAATAAACAAGCTAACCCGTGGAATCAAGCCCATGGGCTTGGTCTCATACATAATGACGACGGCTGTTGGGGTGAGCAAAGAAGCGGCAATAGCAGCAGCAACCACGCAGGCAAACGAGCTTCGCGCCACTATATCCAATGCCCTCAACGTCCAGGTGGATGTGTTGCAAGCAGATGAAATGCTGCGCTGCTTCCAGTGGGAGGTAATGATTCCGCCCACTCCGCAGGAGCTGGAAGAGCAGCTTCTATAAGGTTTGTAATATGGGCAAGTTGACAATTTCAAATCTGGACAATACAGAAATAGCCAGAAGAAACTTTTTTGTAAGGCCGCCTGAGCCTCCAGAAGACGTGCTGATGGCGGACCCTACAAATGCAATATACATCGGCAGGACTAAAATATTCCATGTGCCTTTCTACTGGACTTACCAGAAGACTACTAACCCGCACATCTGCATAGTTGGGATTACAGGCTCAGGCAAATCCTATTTTGTCAAGACCTTTTTGCTTAGGGCATCCTATGTTTGGGGCACCAACGCCTTCATTATAGACTGGGCAGGCGAGTATAAGGACTGGGTCAAGCAAAGCGGGGGCAAGGTTATTTCCCTTGGCAAGGGCGCGGCAATAAACCTCCTTGACACTGCGGGCATGAAGCCAAATGACAGGATAAAGCAGGTTATGAGGACGCTGGACATATTGACCGACATCTCGCGCTATCCAGAACAAAGAAGGCTGACCGAGCTTGCCATTGAGAAAGCCTATGTCAATGCAAAATTCAAGCTGGACTCAAAGCTGCAGGTTGACGGGCTGGGCAGGCCTCTGCGCCCCCCTACCCTGAAAGAGGTGCAAAAAATATTGGAGGACATGAGCGAGGCAGGCACCTATGAATTTCCTGCTGAGCTTGAAAATGCCATTTACAGGCTGAGGCAATTTACCCGAGAGGGGGAGGACTTTTTTGCCCAGCAATCCACCATTGACTTGGAAAAGATGACGAAGGCAGGGCTGGTTGACCTTGACCTGTCTGGGCTGCCTGACGAAACTTTCAGGGGGCTTGCTGCCCTGTCCATGCTGCAATTCATAAAGGAAAAAATGCGCGAAGAGGGCTGGTCCTCAACAAAAGGGCTGAAGCTCTTGGTGGTGCTTGACGAGGCATGGAAGATTGCAAAGGACGAAAACTCCGACGCTGTCATGATTGTCAGGGAAGGAAGGAAATACCAGTTCGGGCTGATTGTTGCCTCACAAAACCCGACAGACATCTCAGAGGCAATATTCTCAAATGTCGGGACCACCTTTATATTGAGGGTGAAGTTTGAGCGCTTCTTGGATTATTTGCAGGCTACGCTGAATTTCAGCGATTACATGAGGCAGGAGATAGCAAAGCTTGGGGTTGGGCAGGCCGCTGTCAACATGGCATTCCAGACAACAGCTGACTTCTCAGAGACATTCATGCTGGACAAAATTGAAGGCGAAGAACCGATGCAAGAATTCTTCCTTGAACTTGAGAAGGTGCTCTCCCCGCAGGAGCTTTCAATGGAGGGGCAGGTGCGCTCGGTCTCATTTGAAAAGGACGAATTGAAAAAGAAGCTGCGCTCTTATGGGCTTGGCGAGGAGCAGTCAGACGAGATAGTTTCGTTATTTACAAAGAAGGGAAGGCGCATGGAGATTGCCTCGTTTGTTGTCCTGCTCACTGCTTATGGGATTGCAAGGCCAAACATATCCACTTTCCTAAAAGAGCTGGGGATGGAAGACAACGCCGTGATTGCTGTGCTTTCAAAGGCAGATGAGCTTGAGCTGAAGCTTGGAGACAAAGACATTGCAGAATACATCCTTGAAAGCGAGGCTGAAGAAAAGGAAAAGGGGGGAAGATAAGAAGGAGGTTTTATGGCAAAGACAGTTTTTCTTGCAAAGGAGGAGATGCGCAAGAAGCTGCGGGCTTGCGGCTTGGACGAAGTCAAAGTAAGCGAGGTATGCTCGTTGTTTGACAAAAACAATTACCACTTGGATGTGATATCATTTGTGATATTGCTTGAAAGGTACGGAGTCCAAAGAAACGACGTTTCCTCGCTTTTAAGGGATGTTGGGATAGATGAAAGCACACTCATTAATATATTTTCCAAGGCTGATTTTGCAAGGCTGGGGGTTGGAAGCAGGGAAATAACCACCGTAGTGCTTGCATAGGGGGTGTTTTATGGCAAGAGTCTGCATTGTGTGCCAAAAGGAAACAAAGGGCGGCTATAAGGTTGAGGACGACCTTGTAATAAACACGATAAGGAAAATCAAGCAGGGCCTAAAAATAGCGAAAAACAACGAACTGGTAGTGATGGAAGAGTGCCTGGAAGAGCACAAAAAGAAGCGTGAGCGATATGAAAAAAACCTTGCCATCCATGTTGTGATTGGCGGAATCCTATTTGTCATCTTCACCATCCTCCCGCTTCTCTCTGGGAAATTTTCCATCCAAGGTTTGCTTATGGGCTTGGTATTTGCAGTTTTATTCATTGGCCTTTCAGTATTCTATCACTGGCCAAGGGCACAGCTGGAGCCGCAAAAAAAAGAGAAGGAAGGGACAGAAAAAAAGGCAAAAAAGAAAGGTAAGTAAAGAGGGAGATAAGGTTGGTTGAGATCGGAGTGCCGTCTGCAAAAGCGCCCTCAATTCAGCCCAAGCCAGCCACAGCAGCTGCCCCGCGCGTGGGCGGATTTCGCATATTTGCAGAGAGAATCAAGGGAGTGAAAGAAATCTCTGGGAGGTTCACAGAAATCCCCTCGCTTGAGCTCAGCTTAGAGGGCGATTCTCTCTCTGTGCTAAATGTCGAGAGCCGCGACTTAAAAAAAGACCCGGCTCTTTTTTCAATAACTAGATTCATGTCGGACCGGATAGAAGTGCTATACACCTGCCTTGAAAACATGAGCCCAAAAAAGCGCCGAGTGGAGGTGCTTCGCCAATTTCTCAACCTGCTGACGCTGGTGGATGACTGCTATGAGATTGACATGAAGCAGATTTACCAGCTTCTTGAAGCCTCCCTTTCAGAGATGTATGAATATGTTTCGCTGGACTATGACAAGCTCTTTTCACTTTACGACAGCGTCAAGACCGATGTTGTTGCCATGCAGAAAAAAATCAATGACTTGACTAACGCCAACAGCCTTCTTTCAAAGGAAAACTATGAGCTCAAAAACAAAAATGACGAGCTGGTGATGAAAATAAAGGAGCTCCAGGCGTATTCAGATTCTGTCCTTTCGCTAAAGATACAAGAGTGGCTCTCAGAGCACAAGGGAGAGATAAACATAGCTGATTTTGCAAAGGTGTATAATGTTTCAGAAGCCCGCGTGGAACAGCTCCTCAACAGGCTGGTGACTGAAGGCTATCTTGAAAGCAAAGGATAATGACAGTTGCTTGGGCATTGCCATGGCGGACGAAACAGATGTAAAGGAAGGGGCAAAAAAGGCCTCAGACTCGCTCAGGCTGAGGATTTCAAAAATGACCTACATCTTTGACGTTAAAAAGAAATACAACCTGACAAAGAATTTCATTTTGAAAAGAAGGCCTGATCGGCCTGAGGACAACATAAAGGAGCGAATTTTAGAAGCCCTTGGAAAGAAAAGGGAAATTGAAGAAGAGCCGAAAAAGAAAGAAAAGGAAGAAGAGCCTGCCAAAAAGGAGCAGTATAAAGTCCCTTTTTTGGAGATAGCTATCTTTGTGACACTGCTAATGCTTGGCGGCGGCGCACTATTTTTGGTTAGCAAACTTGCATTTGTCCCTCCTCCACGCGAGCCCTTCCCTGCACCGGTTGTTTTCACCGGCGACTTTAACTTTGCAGTAAGGGAAAGCGGGGTAATTTCTTCCCCGAACGACCCGACTGGCAAGAGCCGAGCCTACTTTTTGACCAGGTATTACTCCAAAAACATAAGCGAGATGAACTTCACCTTAAATTTGTTTTCTCAGCGCCCTCCAAACCAGGTCTTTCTTTTGCAGTACAAGCGCGAAAGCGCCGACAGCTACCCTCTATTTAGGAACGCCCTTTTTGCCCGCTTAAAAGAGGAAGGAATCCCGATAAACGAGATCGGAATTGATTCACTCTGGCAGCTTCCACCAGGCGCAGTCCTCATAGTCCCAACAGGGCTTATGCCAATGGAATTGTTAGGCGAAAACAACTACTTTAGCTACAAGAGCCTGCTTGAAAACGGAGTAGACATCGTATATATAGGGGCTCCTTTTGACAGGACTGTAATTGACAACGATGGCATGACTAGGAGCGTCTTTCACACCGATGTTACATTCTCAAAGGGCGGAGTATTCTCAACTGAGGGCTTTGGGCTCTATGACCCGCAATATGCTGCCTCACCAGGGCAGGGCAGCGAGCTTGCAGGAGGAGGAAGGATTTATGGCTCTGTTTCACTGATAAAATACAAGCAGGGCACCCTGATAATTGTCCCACAGAGCCTTGATGGCGGCTGGAGAGGAGATGGAGAGGCTGCAGCAAAAGACATTGCAAGGCTTGTCAGGGAAAAGCGATGGATAACCCCTCTTGCCAGGGCCACACACACCACCAACAGGACTGGCGAGTGGCTTACCACCATTTTCACCGGAGACTTTCCTGCTTCAAATGCATTTGTTGAAATAGCAGTTTCTGCCTCTGACTTGAACGGCAACACAAAAAGGGTGGTAGAGCTATTAGAGGTGCAAAAGGAGCAGAGAGGGGACCTTGCGCCTGAAAGCGAGTATGTTTCACCTTACTATCTATCAGGCGCAAGGGAACGAATCAGGATATACCTCAAGGAAGAATCCCCAAGGCTTGTCAAGCTCTATGTCAAGTTCTACAAAAATGGAAGGCTGATGCAAGAAGAAGAGCTGGAGCTTGGGCTTAGCAACCCCACAATTGAAAAAACCAAAGACATGCAGGTTAACGTAGAGCCCGGGGCTTATATTGTCCGTGTGGAAGATGGCGCTGGAAAGGTATATGCTGCTGGAATGGTAAGGGTAATTGGCCTTGAAGTTTCGCTTGAAAGCAAAGACTGGAAGAAAGGCGAGTTCACCTTTGGGTTTTCTTCTGCTGGCCAGCCAGTCCTTCCAAAGACCCTTTCAATAACAATGGATGGAAAAAATGAGCAGAAATACAATCCAACCTCCTTCAGGATTGAGAGGGGAAAAAGCATTGTAGACTATTCCTACCCCGCCAAAATAGAGGGTGGCAAGCATACCTTCAGGTTCAGCTCAGGGGACTGGAGCGCAGAAATAACTGAAAACTACCGCCTGCCAAAGCAGATGTGGGAAGACCCACTCGTGCTCATCTTGGGGTTCCTCTCGCTTGTGATCACTGGAATTGGCTTCTTGATGCGCCGGCAGGAAACGGTAAAGTACGGGCTGGACATACCAGACTTCCCCCCAGTCTCAACCATAAAAATACCGGTAAAGCGCGAAACGGTTATGGAGGTATTTGAAAATGTCAATACTTCTTTCTCATGGAGATGGATGCCTTTGCGCCTTGAAGAGATAAAGGCTGGCTTCAGGCAACTGACTTATAACGGAAAGCCAATAATGATTGGGGACTTCAACCTTGAGCGAATCCTTGTGAAGATGCAAAGCGAGGGCTTGGTGGAGGAAAACATTGGCTACTGGGGGCTGAAAAGCTGGGAGAAGAGCTCAGGGCACAACCTGCTTTACCTAACCATCTACCGGATTCTGCGAAATGTCTTTGTAAATAATGCTGTGAGGTTTTCCAAGCTTGATGCCATGCCAGACTGCGACGTAAAGGTGTATGCAGGCAAGGAGGAGCTATATTTCCACATAATGGATGAGACCGACCCTGAGCGAGTGGTCCATCGGGCGCTTGCGACAGCAAAGCTTGGCACTACCATAATAGTTTTCAAGGACGAGGCAACGCGCGACAAGTTCCGTGAATCTCTTGTTTCTCTTTCAAAGCTGGCAGTTGCGCTAAAGGTAATGATAAACAACAACAAGATACTCCTGCTGCCTGTAAAGAATGCCGTTTCTGCGCACCTGAAAACAATTGTAAAGTGACTTTTGCCCCTAGTGCATTGCTCGCCATACAATAGGCTGTTGCAAATTGCAGCAAAGGCAGCGCTGCTCACTGGGCAGCCGCCAGGCGTATGGTTGCAGTCATGGTGCAACTGGCTGCACACCGATGCACAGCCAATTCTGGAGCGCTGCCTGGGTTAATTTGCAACAGCTCGCGGAAAAAGAAAGGCATCTTTATAAACCCTAAAAGAGTTTGCAGTTTGGCTGGTTTTGATGAAAGTGGCTATGCTGGGGTGGGAATTTCCTCCCTTCATATCTGGAGGGCTGGGGGTTCACTGCTTTGAGCTTACCCGCGCCCTTTGCAGGATGGGAGTGGAGATAGACTTTTTCATGCCAGTGAGCGGCAAGGAGATTTCTGCGCCCTTTCCTGGGCTGAGGATAATAGAGGTTGCAAAAACCTCGCTTAGGCCCTACCTTTCCTTTTCAAAGTCCGGCAGGAAAGCCGACTACGGAAAAAACCTAATAGCAGCGGTGAACGAATATTGGGAGAGATGCTATGAGACGGTTGAGCTCTATGCCAAAAGCCAAAGGTATGACTTAATCCATGCCCATGACTGGCTTACCTCCAGGGCAGGCATCAAGCTCAGGGAGGGGCTGAGGCTTCCGCTGGTGCAGACCTTCCACTCTACTGAATATGACCGCACCAGCTGGCCATGGGACTACATACTTGAGATTGAGCGCTCGGCCGCTGCAAATGCTGACTTGATAATCGCTGTCAGCAAGCGCACCAAGCAGCAGGTTATGAGGCTTGGGGCTGACGAGCAGAAGATAAGGGTGGTCTACAACGGCGTTGACAAGAAAAAATTTGAGGAGGCAAAGGCGCAGGCAAAGGCACTGGACGAGCTTAAGAAAAAGAAAAAGATAGTCTTGTTTTTAGGCAGGCTGACTGAGCAGAAGGGGCCTGTCCAATTTTTGCATGCGGCAAAAAGGGTGCTGGCAAAAAACCCGGACGTGCTTTTCATAGTGGCAGGAAAAGGCGAGCTGCTCCCCCTTCTTATAAACATGACGCTGGACCTGGGGATTTCGCAGAATGTAAGGTTCCTCGGATATGTGCCCGAGGAGGACCAAAAAAGAATTTACAAGATAGCTGATGTGTATGTAATGCCTTCTACTTCAGAGCCTTTTGGGATAACCGCCCTTGAGGCAATGAGCGCAGGCGTTCCAGTCATAATCTCAAAGACTTCTGGGGTAGCCGAGATTGTCAAGTCGGCAATAAAGGTTGACTTTTGGGACATAAATGCCATGGCGACCAAGATACTGGCAGTCCTCTCGCACGAGCCCCTGCGCAAGACCATGACCGCAATGTCTTGCAAAGAGGTGGAATACTATACTTGGTCAAGGACTGCTGAGGAAACCTTGCGGGTATATAACGAGGCAATTTCAAAAAGCCCGTTTAAGTAAAGCCTGCGGCTTGGAATCAGGCGAAGATGCGATAATAAATATATAGTTGAACGCGCAGATATTTTGGTGGTTGGTGAGGCATGGACATCTGCATATATTTTCAGGTGCACCAGCCCCTTCGGCTTGCCCAGTTTTCCCTTTTTTCTGACCACGCACAGCACAATGGCTTTGACGGCTATTTTGACTTTGAGCTAAACCGCCAGATAATGCAAAAAGTCGCCAGCAAGTGCTACCTTCCTGCAAATTCCCTCATGCTTGAGCTTCTTGAAAAGCACCCTGAATTCAAGATAAGCTACTCGCTGACAGGCGTCTTCATTGAGCAGTGCAGGGAGTTTGCCCCAGAGGTTTTAGATTCATTTGCAGCCCTTGCGCGAACAGGGAGGGTGGAATTCCTCTCAGAAACTTATTACCATTCCCTTGCTTACCTATTTGCAGACAAGGACGAATTCATTGAACAGGTTCGCATGCACTCGGAGGCAATTTCGCAGTTTGCTTCGCCTTCAGCGGTATTTCGCAACACCGAGGCCATGTTCTCAAATGACATCGCCTACCTTGCAGAGAGGCTTGGCTACAAAGGGATACTCGCCGAGGGGCTGGACTATATACTGGGCTGGCGCTCACCAACTTATCTTTATTCTGTGAAGGGCTGTGAGAGCATAAAGGCGCTGCTGCGCCACTACCGGCTTTCAGACGACGTTGGCTATCGCTTCTCTGCAAAGTGGTGGAGCGAATATCCCCTCACTGCGCCAAAGTATGCCCGCTGGCTTTCAGCCCTTGGAGGCGACTGCGTAAATATATTCATGGATTACGAGACATTTGGCGAGCACCACTGGGA
>JAOAKE010000037.1 GCA_026413805.1 Microcaldota archaeon
AGGCAATATCATGGAGAGCTTAAGGGCCGGAAGGAGGTTTGATTACATACTCTTGTTTTGAAAGGTCGACTCAGGCACCGTTGAAGCTCTTCAAAGAATCTTGGAATATAACGGCGTTATGTTTGAGGACTCAAAGAACAAGGCGCACCCGCCCATCATACAGATGCACAGGAAAATAGATGGATTGATTGAAACCACTGCGGGCAACTTTCTCGACGAGCACTAGCGCATCTTTACCTTCTTTCTAGATTTTTCAACGCGATCAACCAGCAGGCGAGTGAGCTTTTCGGCTTCATTCGGCCCAGTGCCATCAATGTGTGCCATTGAACCTGAAGTAGCTGTTACTGTGGTTATCCAAACATCCCATGTATTAAAGTAGACATCATACCAGTCTTGGTCAATGTAAATTGACTGGATGTTGCGGAATGGAACTATTATTTCGCCCCATCCAAAAACCCCCTTCCGTATTACTAGGGTGTCTTCGTTTGCGTCATAGAAATACTTCTGCATGTAAAGCTGCTCGTACCAGTAAATAAGGGGTGAAAATGCGATGCGAAGCAAAGTCAAAGCTGTGAGGGCCCAAGCCACAATGTTGAGTGGCGGCGGAGTAATTGCGCTAAATAACAGGAATACTAACAGGAGTTGAATGTTCAATATGCTAATCCACGCAACTGTCTTTTTTAGGGGCTTTTTCGGTGAAAGCGGGCAGGCGGTCCGAAGCACAGAATCGCCTTTTGGATAGGATACTCCTATTGTTGCAAGTAATTTGGAGCGAAGAGCATTGGCATCATCAATATGGAGGTAAGGTATGCGTTCGGTTAAGATTGCGGCACCCTCTTTATCCTCACTTTCAACTAAGTCTTCGGAGCCTGTTTCCACATCCATATTGACCAGCCCAACAAAGCTTTCGAAAAATCCGCAATGTATTCGAATATCCTGTATTTTTTCGTAACGGATGACTTTTTTATGGCGGGAAAGCAGCCCAAGCTCAATTACCAGCCCTTCCTTCCCAATAGCGTAAGAGTAAGTAGCTCGGTCGATTAGCGCACTGATTATTGCTAAAACACCTGATGCTATTGCTAGAATGACAAAAATGACTGTGAACAGCCAAACGCTTGAAGAAAAGGATGGAAAGAGTGCACCTGCGACCGAGGATATCAGCGCAAGAAGCAGAAATATTGCAATCATCGGGATGCTGCCAACAAGATGGCCTTTCACGAAGTCGTTTTTGTAAGGGCTGACTATTCGTTCTCCACCAGAATGCTTGATTATAGAGGTCTGTAGAGGGACAGCAGCTGCGACTGCGTCCGAATCTGCTTCTTTCTGCGGAGCGGCTGCTGAAGCTTCAATCTGGCGCTGAAGAAGCTCCTGTATTTTCTTTGTATCCTCTACTGTTAGGTAAGTAAGCCTTGCAGATTGAGCTGAGAGAGAGGACATTGATTTCACTACAAGCGTTTGCAACCCTAAAATGCGCTCAACAAATGACTTGCTTATGTCCCAATCCTGTATGTTGCGGTAAAAGAGCAGAGTCTCTGATGGTGAGAGCCAGCCCTTTCTTATCCATAAGCCTTCGCGGCGGATTTCGTAAACCCTTGATCCGTATTCCTTTTTTACGTATAAGGCAACTGCTCCTGCAAGCAGGATAGAAAAAATTAGAACCATAAGGCCGAATGACTCCGATGGTTCTTCTAGCCCTAAGAAGAGATAAATAATTATGAATGCGTATGCAACAAGCGCGCCTGCAAGCTCCAGCCAAAAGCCTTTTGCGGAGGGCCTGAACGTTGCGATTGCCTTTTGGGACTCGGCTGCTTCTGCCTGCGCCTCGGCTGCTGAAACTGCTTCGCCTCTATCTTCCTTGAACGATTTCATCAGAAGCGCTCTCAGCCTGTAAGTTGTTGCCCTATCCAATCCGTCTATGTGCGCAAAAGCACCAGAAGTGGCTGATGCCGACGAGAAGTGCAGGTCGTAAAGCCCAAGAATTCTGTCGAAAATGTCCTGGTCAATATAGACGTCGGACACCTTCTCAAGCGGTATGGTAATTGAATGCGGAAAGAAAACTCCTTTCTTTATTTTCAATCCATTGCCAGACAGGTCATAAAAATATACCTTGTAGTATTCTTTTGACCACCAGTAGATGCCAACCAATACCAACAAGAGAAGACAAAGAACAGCGGTTAACAAGATAGAGGAAAAAAGAAAAAGTATAATTGAAATGAACAACGATGAAAGAATAATGAATGCCGCATTCTCAATGAATTTCTTGATTACTTTGTTCGGGTGCAAAGGGTAGGTTTCACGAAGCGTCATTGCATCACTTATTCTGCCATGCCTTTGTGCATTTTGACTAACGTAAGCAAGTCTTCTCTGAATTTTCGTGCAACTTTCGGATTTAGGAATGAAATGAAAACTGTGCTGGCAGGAGTGGAAACTGCCACTGAGGCGACTCCAAAAATCTTGGCAACAAGTTCTTGGCTCAGCTGCACGTCCTGTATATTCTCATAGGGAATAAGCTCGTATTCTGCACCAATCGCACCTGAGCGGATGAAAAGAAACTCTTCTTGGAGGCTGAAACGGTAGGTGTCCGGCAAATACCTGATCTCAATCGCTTCCGAGATTACCCAAGGAAGGAGCAGGAAGATGGTTGCGACGACTACCGCCCAGAAAGGAACTGGCGCTGCACTTGATATCGCTATGCCAAAAACCAATATAAGTGCGATTCCAGTAATTAGTAGAAACCAGATTGCCCTTATGAGCTGTGCAAGGAAGTGGATAGGCGCATATGTGAGTTCACTTTCTTTCTGCATGATTTTTGTGGTAGGCCAGTTTACTTGTGGTGGCCGAAAATAATCGTGGGGCGGCTTTTTAATTTTCTGCTTTACTGTCGAAGAAGAGGCAGCTCTTTTTTTTGGAATTTCCGCAATAGCCATCCTATCCCTTTTTACTTAGCGCTTACTGAGTCACAACCATACGCGCAGTTGCTAATGCTGCCTTAATGACTACCTTATCTTTATCTTTTTCTTTCTCCTTTCTTTTTTGGCTTTTTTCTTTTTTTCTTGCCCAAGAGGGCTTCAAGCTCTATCTTGACTGACTTCTCAAATTGCTCTCGTGCCATTTTCTCTATCTTTTGTGTTTCCTTCAGCTGCATCGGGCCCTCTGACATTGAGAGCACGTGTGCGTGCAAGACAGGGGGCTTCTTTTTCTTCTCCTCGAGCGTCCGCTCTTCCTTCTTTTTGGCGGCGAAAGCCTGCATGTTCCCCTATTTGAAGACGAGCTTTTTAAACACTATTGAACATAATCAGACGGTCGTCTTGCATGGAAAGCCGGATAAAGCGAGCCCTGATTTCAGTCTGGGACAAAAGCGGCCTTGCTGATTTTGCAAGAGGGCTTGCCAGCCTTGGAATTGAAATTATTTCCACAGGCGGGACTGCAAGGTTTTTGCAATCCCAAGCAATAAGGGTTCTTGAGGTAGAAGAAATAACAGGGGTAGGCGAGCTTTTTGAAGGCAGGGTGAAGACGCTTCATCCAAAGATTCATGGAGGCATACTATACAAGCGCAACAAGGAACGGCACGTAGAGGAGGCTAAAAATGCAGGAATCTCCCAGATTGACTTGGTGGTGGTCAATCTTTACCCATTTGAGCACGTGGTTGGCAAGCCCGAAACCACTTATGAAGAAGCGATTGAGAATATCGACATAGGCGGCCCAGCCCTTGTTCGGGCAGCAGCAAAAAACCACGACCATGTTGTTGTGGTCGTTGACCCTCACGATTATGAATGGGTGCTTCAGGAAATAGAGCAAAACGGCTGGATTGATGAAAAAAAGAGGCGTGAGCTTGCATTAAAGGCATTTGCGCGAACCTCGGGCTATGACACTGCCATCTGCCAATATCTTTCAAAGCAAGAAAGCGGGGACCTATTCCCCCCTTTCCTTGAGATGAAATTTGAGAAGGCCTACCCCCTGCGCTATGGAGAAAACCCCAGCCAGCAGGCAGCAGCATATCGCCTGCTTGGAAAGACCAGCATTTTTGATGCAAAGATATGGGCTGGCAGCAAGGCAATGTCTTACAATAACTTCTTGGATGCTGACTCTGCCTTTGGGCTTATTCGCGAGTTCAAGGACCAAATCGCGACAGTCATACTCAAGCACAACAACCCATGCGGGGGAGCTGAAGGAAAAACCCTTGCAGAAAGCTACCTCCGTGCGCATGCCTCGGACCCAGAATCGGCATTTGGCGGGATAATCGCCTTTTCGCAAAAGGTGGATGCTGAAACTGCCCGTGCAGTAGGGACAAAATATATTGAAGTGGTCATTGCCCCTGGATACGATGAAGAAGCCCTCCAGATACTGCGGATGAGGGAGAGCCGGCGCATATTAGACATATCAAATATCTGGGACATGAGCGTGGAGCGGGCAGTGAATTTCCGCTACATTACTGGCGGCATGCTCTATCAGGGCAGGGACCCAGGCATCTACGAAAAAGACAAGGTGCAGATTGTAAGCAGGCGCAAGCCGACAGAAAAAGAGTTGGACGACGCATATTTTGCCACCAAGTTCGTAAAGCACACTAAGTCAAATGCAATTTCAATTGCCAAAGACTTGCAGCTCATAGGGAATGGGGCAGGCCAGATGAGCAGGATTGACTCCTGCAACCTTGCTGTGGAAAAGGCAAAAAGAAACGGGTTTGACCTAAACGGCGCTGTTGCTTCCTCAGACGCATTTTTGCCATTCCGCGACTCAGTGGATGTGCTTGCAAAAGCAGGGGTGAGCTGCATAGTGCAGCCTGGTGGCTCTGTGCGTGACAGCGAGGTAATCGCGGCCGCAGACGAATATGGCATTTCAATGGTTTTCACAGGCAGAAGGCACTTTAAACATTAACAGGCTTATCTTGGCATGAAAAAAAAGCCAGTCGCCCTTTTTATCGGAAGGTTCCAGCCATTCCATTTAGGGCATCTTCTTGCCATTAAGTGGATTGCTGCCAGGAGTTCCAAGGTGATTGTTGCGATTGGAAGCGCAGAAAAGGGATTTGAGCCTGAAAACCCATTCACTGCTGCTGAAAGGCGAAAGATGATTGCAAAGCAGCTTGCTGCAGAAAAATTGTCAAAAAAATGCCCGATTGTTGAAGTAAGCGACATAAACGACAACGAAAGGTGGGTCGCCCATGTCGATTCGCACGTCCCTTCTTACGACGTAGTGTATTCCAACAACCCTCTGGTAAGAATGCTGATGAAAAAGGCAGGAAAGCAGGTTCGTGCCATCCCTTTCTTCAGGCAGCGCACCTACAATGCCACGAAGATACGCTCGCGAATGAGGGTGGGAAAGACGTGGCAGGACAGAGTCCCAAAAATTGTTGCAAAGGAGCTTGAGAAAATAAAAGCCGAGGAAAGGGCAAGGCTACTTAAAGCCTTCTGACAACTAACGCTCGCATGCAGGTTTCAAAATCAGGGTTTAAGCACCACCTCTACAACAAGATAGACGGACTGCGCCACCTTGGATTAGCCATAAATGAGCACAGGCCGCCAAATATATTTGTAGAAAACTTCCAAGTCCTATCAAAGAGAGAGCTAGAGTCGGTCGTGCTCGACAAAAACAGGCAACTGCCAGTTCTTGTCAGGTCAAGCTCCCAAAAAGATGCTTCATTTGAAGAGTGGCTGCAACAGCCGCGGATGAAGTTTCCTCCCTTGGAGGACCATTACCTATTAAGCGCGAAGCTGGAAGGGTTCATTGAGTGGTGCGAAAGGCAGGAAAAAGCATATCTCTCCAATTTGGTGATATTTGCGCATACTCTGCCTAAGTCATACTACGCAGCTAGCGTGTCTTTCTTTATTGACCATGGCAGCGGAAATTTTAAGATAGAAGTTCGGCAATTTGAAAAGCTTTATACCACCTATGATGAGCGCTCTTTTAGGAATATGCCAATGATAGCAAAAGAAATCGGTTGCTATCAAAATGGAAATTTGAAGATTTATGTCCGCAAGGAGAGTGAAAACATCAGAATATTTGACATAATCAAAAAATCAATAGGCATCTTTGCCAGCGAATTCAAAGAAGGAGTAAGCGAGATTAACTTCGCAGTATATGGCCACGATTCATCCAACCTATATGCATTTGACTGGCTGCTGCAGGATGGTAAATTCAGGAGCTTTTGAATTCTGTTTCGGGTGCACATGCAAGAATCGCTTTTTTTGCTGCTTCAACTTTTTGTTGAGGGAGGCCTGGAGGGAAGACAACACAGAGTCTTCCTTCTTTTAGTTCTACCTCTGCAGATATCCCCAGCTCTTCAAGGATAGCCTTTGCTTTCTTTTCAGGCTCTGAAATCACTTCGTGGACCTTTAGGGTGTAAATTACTGATTCACCTGCAAGCGGGTGGTTAAAGTCAACTACAACCCTGCCAGAAGTGACGGATTTGACCCTTGCAGCAATCCCGTCTAAAGTAACCAGCATGCCAGGAACCGGTTTTATATTCTGCTTGATGAATTCTTTTTCAGGCAGTAGCCGCACAAGGGCAGGCTGCCTTAAGCCAAATGCCTTTTCAGGGGATATCATAAACTCCTCTGATTTTCCCAAGGTGGATGCAACAATGGCGTCTTCCATGCCACGCATTATTACGTTCTGCCCGAAGACTGTTAGCTTGGGCTTGTATTCTTTTCCCTCCTCATAAATTCCAGCTTCTAATGCAAGCTGCCGGTCGGTGGTTTCAAATACCATGCCATTTGAAGCCAGCCGCCCAGTATAGTCTATTCGCACAAGGTCTCCTTTTTTTACTTTTACCATGCCAAAACCTGCCATCGTTTCATTTTATAAAACTATTAGAGCTGATACTAACACTAACCGCACATTATCGCATGAATGATTAATAAAACGTGCTTTTAAGGGGCTTGCATGAAAAAAGAGGATTGGTATAAGCTAATAGTCCTTGTCATCGTCGCTGTTTTCGTTTTTCAAATGATATCGTTCAGCGTCCTAAACCAAAACAAGCCAGCAGGAGGCCCTTCAGCTTCCTCTCCTAAGATAAGCGTGAATGGGCAAGGCGAAGCCAACGTGACAATTGTGCGCTATGAGCCTTATGTAATGGTTAAAGGAGGCGAAGAAGGGCAGGTGAAAAATATAAGCAAAAAGCTCATCGATGAGGGTAAGGCAACCCATGCCTTCCAGCAAGACGAGTGGCTTGTTGTAGGGTTAAAGTCTGGAAAAGATGTGCCTTCTGCTGCTCAGGAATTTGAAAAGGTAAACGCCTCGGTTTTTGCAAGCGCAGCCCTTTCTACTTCCTCCAAGATAAAAGTTTCAGGGGACGGCATAACCACGATGATAGATGGCACAAGCTTTACCATGCGAATCTCTCCCTATTTTGAGGAGGGGGAGGTGGTTGAGGCAATCTTTTCTGCATCTGTAGTCAATGGGCAAATAGTCCAGATAGAAAATTTCCTTTTCCTTCCAGTGCAGGTTAAGGGCGCAGTGGTAAAAGCGCAATTGACTGCTGAGCCAAAAACTGAGAAGATTATTGAAATAGGCTGGAAAGACCGAATTGCTGCTAAGGAAAAATTAGCAAGCAGCAAGGCAACCTATAAGCCCCATTCCTATATTGAAATACCCCAAAATGCAAGCGAACAGCAGCTTTCTACTCTTCGTTCAAAGGGCGCAAGCTACATAACAGGCATTCAGCCAGGCATCATAAGCGTGAGAAATGACTTTGTAGATTATGAGAGGGCAAATGCCGATTTAGGATCAGTCGGTTTGAATGGAAGCTTCCCACCATCAATCGTCTTGCTTGAAAACATGACGCCCGAGGACATTTCCAAGGTCGCAGAGGAACTTCAAAAAGCTGGGATTAAAGCGGAATTGATAGAGAAAAAGACAGCGATGGCAGCCCTTCCAAAAGAGATTGAGTGGGGTGGAAAAAAGTTCAGGACATCCGAGGAAGAGGTTTCATTTGAGCAGATGCACGAAACAGAAGGTGGCAGCGTATTTTTGTCTATAGACTTTCTTGCCCAGGGCAGCAGGCTTTCTAAAGTCCTATCCGCCCAGCAAGTTGCATCTGGTAAAAAACCTTCTTAGCAAAGCAGCCCCTGAGGCAGTTGCTGCGGATGGTTTATAAACATCAGCCGAATTTTATATCTCAACACTAGAGATAAAAAGGGAATCCAGCATGGCAGACAAGCCCAGCCCTACTGATGCAAACACCTACTACCACCGTGGAAATGAATACTATGAAAAAGGAGAGTATGAAAAAGCGATAGAAGCCTATAATACAGCCATCATTCTCAACCCGACATTTTCTGAAGCTTACTTTAACAGGGGGCTTTGCCATTACAACTTAAAGAACTTTGACCGGGCCATAATTGACTATTCCAAGGCAGCTGAGCTTGACCCGAAAAACCCACGCATCTACAATAACAGGGGAGATGCGTACTATCGCAAGCAGGAGTTCAACGCGGCAATAGAAGACTACGACCGCGCCCTTGCGCTCGACCCAAAATACTTAAAGGCGTATTATAACCGGGGGCTTGCATATGCCTGCTTGCAGGATTACGAAAAGGCAGTAGAAGACTTTACAGAAGTGATAAAGCTCAACCCTGAATTTGCCGATGCATATCACATCCGCGGGCTTGCCTATGAC
>JAOAKE010000038.1 GCA_026413805.1 Microcaldota archaeon
GCTGGAGCCAATCGACAAAATAGTCATCCAGAAGATAAAACGACTGCCCGAAATCAAGAAAAATACGGGTTTTGTCTGTTTCCACAAGAAATTTGTTGCCCCCGATTTCGTTGACGCCACCAAATAAAGTTAAAGATGTCATGAAAATTCAATCTGAAAGCCACATAGCTGGTTTTTCATTCTGTTTTATCCTCCGGATAAATTCAGAAAATTTTTCGCACGTTCCCCTCTCCAATTTTGACCACAGTCTTGAAAAATTGCCTTTTGAGCCAGTTGGATGTGGGATGCCTAATACAGCCCGATCAAGGAAAAGGAGGGCAATTGCATTAAACGTGCGGCTCTCTGCTGCGATTATTGGCCAATCCTTCGGGACCTTTTCCAATTCCCTTCTGAGATAACAATTGAAACACATTCTAATTGTATCAAGTTCTAGTGGAACATTTTCATCATTTATTTTATCGCTCTGACATTTCACTAACTCAGTCCATAGAATATTAGGTTGTCCAGTTTTGCCTAATTCTCTGCCAATTACTTCTGCAACACCATAAAGGCGTTTATGATATGGGTGAGATCTACTTTTAGTGGGGCTGAAATATGTTTCAAAAAGTTCCTTTTCTTTATCATATAACTGTTCTGATGGCGTATTGATATACTCTAGTCTTTCATAATCTTTAGCTTGACCTGGATTCTGACCAACTATCACTACGCCCCAATCTCCTGAAGAAGTCTCAAGAACCATGCCCCTGGGAACAAAACCAGATGCCTTGTCATATTTTACTCCTTGACATTTATGTGGGCAACAAACCATCTGTCGTCCAATTGCTGAAATTTCTATATCTAGCGCCATTTAATCATCCAAAGTATTTACTGTTCCTCTTAATTCCTCGAATCTTTTAATTGTAAAGTCTGCAACGTTCAGCTCTTCACTGTAGTCTATACACCCATACTCAGCAAGACAGGTATGCAAACCTACTTTTTTTGCGCTTATGGTGTCCCTTTCCGGATTGTCACCTACAAAAAGCACTTCTTCAGGTTTGACTTTCATAAGGAAAAGTGCAAGTTCGAACGGCTTTAGGGAGGGTTTATGTTCGAGCGTGTCGTTGTAGGTCACAACTGGGTAGAAAAGCGCATCTAAGCCTGAAAGCACCAATCTCTGCCAGGCCTTCTCACGTGGTGCATCGGTCACTATGCCTAGCTTATATTTCCTTTTTAGCGAGGAAAGAACTTGAATTACCTTTTGGCGTGGTTTAATGCAGTCATATTCTTTGAAGATTCTTTCATAGAGGTCCTTCTCAGTCAAAGTAATTCCTGCTTTTTTCATGGCTTTGGCAGCCGCAAAAGCACTTTCGCGCTTGAAGCCTGAGAAATCAAGAAGCGTGTTGTCCAGGTCGAAAAGGATTGCTTTTAGCGCCACAGCCCCAATCCTCACTCAAACCTTTTTACCCTTGGCTTTCAGGCAGCTAATGCAATAAATACGTATCTCATCGCTTTTGTCAAGCGCCATTTTACCACCCAACGGAGAGGGCCATGACGACAAAGAGATAAGAAACCACGCCCTATTAGACGGGCTGCCCGGTCGGGGCGCCTCCTGCCTTTTTATTTTTTCAAAAGCATATTTGGATGGAGGGAGCGGAATGCCAATTCAAAAAATAATCAGCAAGAAGGCAGAATTTATCTCCAAGCAGTCCACTGCACTTCTTTCAAAAATCAAGATAAAAACAGACCAGGGCAGTTACTCGCCGGGAAGCAGGGTGCTTGCAACAATTGAGCTTCACCTAAAAAAGCCCATAGAGGCGCGCTCGCTGGAGGCAAGGCTTTTTTGCACACAGACAAGGCGCACCAAGGCAATGCGGGAAATGGACACATATGACTACCGGATGGAAAGGGAGCTTGGCGTTCCGCGCACGACTCACCTTGCAGCCACAACCTCGGTTTCTGAAAAAGTGGTCCACAGCGAAAGAAAAATAGTCAGCGGGCAGAAAAAATACGAAAGCGGGGCTTTCGAGGTAGAATTCCAGCTGCCCCCATCAGCCCAGCCAACTTCGCACTCTTTTTCTCATGATTCAAAAAAAGTGGTTTGGAAAATTGAGGCAAGGCTGGATGTCCCTCTTGCGCCTGATATTGTAGCGGCAAAAGAGATAATTGTAGAGGCTCAGTAAGGGTTCCCCTTGTCCTTTTGGAACTCAGCTTGCAAATCCAGCCAGCTTTTTGATGCCTCGCTTCTTGCCTGCTCGCGCTTCTGCCTGCACCTTTCTGCCTCCTCGTTCTTCCCAAGCTTCCGGTATAGCAATTCAGCTTTGTCGTAAGCCATTGCCTTCTCGTAGGCAGAGGCTGCCTCAAGCTCAGCGCCTGCTTTTATGTAAATCTCCGCAGCCTTCACAAACAGCTGCCTTGACTCCAGCTTGGCAGCCCTTGCAATAAGCGCTTGCTTTTCGCTTTCTTCCATGCGCCTAATCCCTCTTTCTGAGAAGTATAAAGCCAGCTACTATGCCGATAAGCGCAGTTGGCAGGCAGCAGCATGAAAGCGCATTAGCCTTTCCGGAAGCAGACTCTCCTGTTTGGTTTGTGGCAGAGGCGGCAATCATGTCTGCTTTTCCAAGCTTCTTTGTTGAGGTGGCGCATTGCTTTCCGACAGCAACCTGCCCCTCTGGGCAGCCGCATGATTCGGCATCGTCAAGCAAATAGCCATTTACGCATTTCTTTGGCTTGGTCGCTGAGCATTTCCCGTCTTCTGTCCCATCAGTGCAAAGAATGAGGCATTTTTCCCCGACAGCAGTCTTTCCCGGTGGGCAGCCGCATTCAGTCGCTTTTGGGGTAAGTATGCCATTTACGCACTTCTTTTCCCTCTTTGGCGAGCAGGTCCCTTCTGGCACGCTTGTGCCTGCATCGTCGCAAGGAATGAACTCGCAGAATTTTCCATCTGCCGCAGGCCTCTTCCCAGCTGGGCAGCCGCACACAGCGGCGTTATCCACCAAGACTCCCTTGACACACTGCTTTGGCTTTGTTGCAGAGCATTTTCCATCCTCTGTTCCGTCAGGGCATTTTGCAGCAACGCATACTGCATTTTCCCCTTCGCCCTGCTGCACATAGCCTGGGAAGTTGGAGCAAGGGCAGTATTTGAGGTAATTGTAAAGTTTTCCATCCACGCAGACCTGTCCTGGGAATTTGGTTGAGCACTCCCAGTGCTTGGTCCCATCAGCGCAGCTTGCGGTTCCTGCAAAGGAAAGCCCGCCTAAAATTAGAAGGAATACCGATGCCATCAGTGCAAACCTAACAATCATCCTTGCCATCTAATCGCCTCGCTAAAATTTGCACTGACAAGCATAAAAACATTTACTTTCCCACTCTGCCCCTCAGGCAATTTTTGCAAAAAAGTAGTCCGACAAAAATTCGGCATATTCCTTGCGCAAAAGCCCCCTGCCGCACCTTATCTTTGCGCTGCCAATCTTCCTTGCAATATTTGCCGGGATGCCTATGCTTGAGGCTTTTTTGCAGGAACAAAGGGCATCTTCTGCAAGCACAACCTCCCTTCTTTCAACAGCCACTATCCGATCGTGCTCTAAATGGAGGTTGAGCGCTTTGCGGTGCTTTCTTACAAATGCCTCAACATCCCTTGCCATCTGGATGGACGGGCCAATTGCCTTTCTAATTGAAGGCAGCCTTTCCTGTTCAAGCTCAAAGAACACAACGCATTCTTTCATGTCGCTCCAATAATAATGCCCGAAAACAGAGAAGCCAAGCGAGGAGAGGTACCTTGCGCAGGCATTTGCCGTCTTTTTAAGCTGCGGCCAGAGGATATCTGGCACCACCGCTGGCGCCTCAAAGCACAAGGCAGCGCAGAAAGTCCCCCGGCTTTCCATCGCCCTTTTTATTTCAGCCAGGCTGCGCACCTTCTTTTCAGAGAGGAAAAATCTTTCAGATGGAGAGGCAAGAAATCGCCGGCACTCAAAAATGAAGCGGGAAAGCGAGGTCTGGGAAACCACTGCAGCCACATTTCTTTTTCGGTCAACTGGGTCAATGACGACAAGAGGTGAGGCGAAACCTTTCCTAATCTCCTCCTCGCTTGTGCAATTTTCAATGTCAATGGCAGGCTGCTTCCAGTCAGCTGCCGCTTCCATCAGGGCAAGCAACGAGCCGTAGCGGGCTATCAACAGCTCGCAAAGATAGCCTGAAAATCCCTCAACGCGAAGCTCAGCGCCATAAATCCCAAAATTTTTCATGAATGCTTTCAGCAGCCGCACCTCGTCTTTTTGTTGCAAGTTCAGTTTTGAATTGACATACCGGGTGTGCAGCTGCGAGCGGTCCACTGAGGAGCCTTTTTGCGATATCTCGCTGATGCGATAAGCAGGCACCACATCTGCGCGGTGCTTTCCTGCAAAGACTTGCAAATACGGGTGCTCTGCATAGCGCTCCTCAATCTTCATTCCCCTGAAAGCCCTCCTGGCAAGTTGCAGCCCCAGGCGGGTCATTTTTTCGCGAGGATAGGCTTTTGGGAACAGCAAGAAGATGTCAAACTCATCCTTGCCTTTCAGGTTGGTGCCTTTGGCAAGCGAGCCTGCAAGCTCAACCTCAACTTCCTCTGGCAGCACCCTCTCCAGCCTTTTAATCAGCCTCTCTGCTTCTGAAAAGTCCCACTCAATCTCCTGCGGGCTGGGCTTTATTTTTGAAAGCACTGCTGCAAATACCCTTTTTGCCTTTTCCTCGTCAGCGCACTTCATGAGGCAGTTTCAAATAGGATATTAAAAAATCTACCTTTCATCATTCATCAGCGATATTAGTGGGGGGAAATGCCCTGCTTCTTGGCAGCTATAGTTTTAGCCGACGCAAGCCTCTTGGGCGCAGTTTATTTTTTGGCGGTTTGCCCTTAGCCTCTCTTTTTTGCGGCTGCGTAGTCCTCCAAAAATTTCTTTATTCCTGCATCAGTGAAGCCGTGCCTAAAGCACTTTTCAAGCACATCGGGCGGGACTGTGGCAGCGTCTGCCCCTGCAAGGGCAGCGCCCACTACGTGCACAGGGCTCCTGATGCTGGCAGCAAGCACCTGCGTCTTGAAGCCATAGTTCCGGTAGATGCAGACAGTTTGGCGGATAAGCTCCATCCCCTCTTCTCCCACGTCATCCAGCCTGCCGAGGAATGGTGAGACAAAAGTTGCCCCTGCCTTTGCTGCCAAAAGGGCCTGCGCTGCTGAGAAAACCAAGGTGACGTTGGTCTTGATTTTTTTCTTTGAGAGAATCTGCACCGCCTTTATTCCTTCCTCGCCCATGGGGACCTTTACCACCACGTTCTTCGCCCACGAGGCGAACTCTTCGCCCTCCTTTGCTATTTCTTCTGCCTTTTGGCAAGCCCCCTCTACTGAAACAGGCCCATCTACAATTTTGCATATCTCGCTTATTACCTCCTTCTGCTCTCGCCCAGCCTTCAAAATCAGGGTGGGGTTGGTGGTAATGCCATCCACCATGCCAAGCGCTGCAAAGCGCTTTATCTTGTCTACCTCAGCAGTGTCTAAGAAAATCTTCATGCAAACCACCTCTACTTCCTATTCCAGTAAGCAGCAAGCAATGCACCTAAAAATCCAACAACCGCTGCTGGCAGTGATTCTGCAGCTAAAGATATTGCATACACGGCGAGATTTCCATTCCATGACAATATGCTTGCGGCAAAGAGTGCCCCGGTGAATACCGCTAATGCTCCTTTTAATGGCGAGAATTTGAGTTTCGAGACTGCGCGATAGCCTGCGTAGGCATAGCCGATGCTCGTAAGTAGGAATATTGCTATAGAAACATATACCAAATCAAACTCAATTTTTAACACAAGAGCAAAAAAAAGACTTAATGCAATTGTCAGTATCGTTACGAGAAGTCTTGCTCCAAAAGCAAACCTAGCCGCATCCACGAATTCGTTTTTCCAGAAGTCAAATTCAGCCATAAGGCTCAGCCCCTATCTATTTTTTTAGTGTCATCTCCTCTTTAGCAGCCTTAATTATCCCTTCCTTGTCCAGCCCGTATTTGCCCAAAAGCTCGCTCCCTGTTCCCGACTCTCCAAACTGCATCTTTACCCCGAGTCTTCGCACTCGGACAGGATAAGTTTCTGCCAGCGCCTCGCACACCGCAGAGCCAAGTCCCCCGTTTATTTGGTGTTCTTCAACAGTAATTATAGTGCCGCATTCCTTTGCAAGCCTTTCAAGCCCAGACGAGTCAATGGGCGAAATGGTGTGCAGGTTGGCAACTGCGGCAGAAATCCCTTCCTTTTCAAGCTCTTCTGCTGCAATAAGCGCCTCATAGACGCAGCCGCCAGTTGCAACAATCCCAATGTCGCTTCCTTCATTCAGCAGGTTCATCCTCCCGACCTCAAATGGGGTTTGCCCTGTGGTGAATATGGGCACCTTTTCACGCGTGCACCTTATATAAAATGGCCCTGCGCCTTTCCATGCAGCATAGGCTGCCTTTTTTGCTTCTTCATAATCGCAGGGAGAAAGCACAGTGAGGTTTGGCAGGCACCTTGTAATTGCGATGTCTTCAAGCGCCTGGTGGGTTGCCCCATCTGGGCCGACGTTCAAGCCAGCATGCGAGCCGATTATCTTGACATTTGCCTTCGGATAGCAGATAGTTGTTCTAATCTGCTCCCAGTTCCTGCCCGGAGAAAAAACCGCATAGGCGCCAATGAACACAGTCTTTCCGCAATAGGCAAGCCCTGCTGAGACTGCTGCCAGGTTCTGCTCTGCAACCCCCACCTGCACAAACCTGTCGGGATATCGGTCTGCAAATAAGTTAAGCTGGACCGAGCCTGCCACATCTGCGCTGGCTGCAAGGACGTTTTTGTCAATCTCGCCTATCTCAACCAGCGCATCGCCAACTCCGTTTCGCGTGGCTGCCTTTTTCAGCTCAGGAGAAAACACGTCCAATAGCCTTGCCTCGCTCACAAGCCTCATTGCCCTTCCCCTTCCTCTTTTATTATTCGCAGCCTCTCATCTTCAAGCTCCTCAAGCGCCCTTTGCCCCTCTTCCCTGCTTGGTGCTTTGCCATGCCAGCTGAATTTATTTTCAAAAAACGAGACTCCTTTGCCCGGAGTGGTCTGCGCAACTATCATGGTGGGCTTGCCCTTTGTTCTTCTTGCCTCTGCAAAGGCGTTTATCAGCGCAGGGTAATCATGCCCGTTGACGCTTATTGCGTGCCACCCAAAAGAGCGGTATTTTTCGGCCAAGTCGCCAATGGGCATTACCTCCTCAGTGTTCCCGTCAATCTGTATGTAGTTTCGGTCGCATATTGCCACAAGGTTGTCCAGCTTGTATTTTGCAGCAAACATCACTGCCTCCCAGGTTGAGCCCTCCTGGTGCTCTCCGTCAGAGGTCATGCAATAGACCCTGTAGCCCTTGGCATCCATCTTTCCCGCAAGCGCCATCCCGCAGGCAATTGCCAAGCCTTCGCCAAGGGGCCCAGAGGAATTTTCAACCCCTGGCAGCCAAGACTTTGAGGGGTGCCCTTGCATGCGCGAGCCCAGCTTTCGCAAGCTTAATGTCTCCTCAATTTTGAAAAAGCCTGCCCTGCCCATGGT
>JAOAKE010000039.1 GCA_026413805.1 Microcaldota archaeon
GCGTTGAGCGTGATTCTTACTGCGTCTGCCCTCTTTTTTTGCGAGGGCATAATGAAAGTCCTTCCGACATATCGGTTTTTGATGAGCCCTTCTGCCACTGGGATGCCTGACTCGCGCGAATATCCCTCCACTGCGCTTCTTGCAGTGTCTGGGACAGCTATGACTACGTCTGCCTTCACTGGCGCAGAGCGGGCAAGCATCCTTCCAAGCTCGTGCCGCACCTCATATACCCACCTGCCATCTATCTTAGAGTCAGGGCGCGAGAAATAGACATACTCAAACATGCAGTGCCTGGGCTTGCCTGCGCAGGGTGCCACCCTTCGCCTAACCCCGTCCTTTCCAACCACCACAATCTCGCCTGGCAATAGGTCCCCTGAAAGCGGGCATTTGTTTATGTCCAGCGCCACGCTTTCTGAGGCAAATAAAATGGCATCCTTGCTCCTTCCAAAGCAAAGTGGGCGGATTGCCTGCGGGTCGCGGAAGGCCACCAGCTCCTCGTCAGAGGTGACAATCACCACCGAATAGGCGCCGTCAAGTTTTTTCATCACGCCCTCAGCAGCTGCAAACAGGTCGGGCTTTTCCTCGTATGCCTCTGCAAATGCAGAGAGGATCAGCTCGGCATCACAGGTGGACGAAAAGCTCCAGCCCTCCTTTTCCATCGCCTTTCTCACCCTTCCATAATTTGAGATGTTGCCGTTGTGGGCGAGGGCAAACTTCTTTCCCCCTGCCTCTGCAACAAATGGCTGGGCATCCTCTACCCCTCCTGCCCCGATAGTTGGATAGCGCACATGCCCAATCCCCACGCTTCCGTGCAGGCTTTCAAGCGCAGGCGCAGAAAGCACCTCATAGACCAGCCCAAGCCCTCGGACGAGGTGCATCTTCCCATCCTTGCAGGTAGCGGCGCCTGCAGAATCCTGCCCGCGGTGCTGCAGGTTCATCAAGCCCATGTAAATCTCTTGCGCCACAGGCTTTCCCAAGAAGGAATAAATGCCAAATATCCCGCAGTATTCCCTGATGCTGCCTTCCTTTCCCAAATTTGCACAGCCAGAAATAGAAACTTCGTTCTGTGTGTATTTGCTTTTGAGCCCTCCCATATAGATAATTTGGCGGAAAAGCTTTTGAATGTGCTTTTTATGAACAAATCCATGGAATCGCTTTTTTGCCTTCCTGCGCCTCTTGCAGCCAGCCACAAGGGGCAAAACGGCGTGGTCTTGATAATCGGCGGAAGCAAAACCTACCATGGCGCGCCCATCCTGGCAGCCCTTGCAGCAAGGCATTTTTGCGACCTTGTCTATTTCTCCTCAACAGATGAAAACAACAAGATAATAAAGAGAATGAAGATTGCCACCCCAAATGTAATCTGCCTGCCCCCGTCCCTTCGCAAGAAATACCTGGCGAAAGCCGACTGCATCCTAATCGGCAACGGCATGGACGTGAATTCCAAAACAAAAAGGCTGGTGGGGGCAGTATTGAAGATGAAGAAGAAATGCGTGCTGGATGCATCAGCCCTTCGTGTGCTAAGCCCCTCCCTTCTTCATGAAAAAGCCATCCTCACTCCCCACTCGCTTGAGTTTCGCGCCGCATTTGGCGCCCCTCCATCTGAAAAAAGCGCGGCAAAGATGTCGGAAAAATGCCGCTGCACAATTTTGCTTAAAGGAAGGGAGGACATACTGGCATCGCAGGGCAAAATCATCCACATAACTGGCGGAAATGCGGGCATGACAAAGGGGGGCACAGGCGATGTTCTGGCAGGGCTGCTTTGTGCCCTTTACTCCCAAAACGATTCGCCTGCATCGGCAGCCTACACCGCTGCCTACTTGAACAAAAGGGCAGGCGAAAGGCTCTTTGAGCGGCTCGGCTACTACTTCTCGTCCGAGGAGCTGGCAGAGGAGCTGCCTTTTGCGGCAAATGCCCTTTATAAAGGGTTTAAAAAGCCTTTTTAAATGCCCAAAAACCCATTTATAAACCACCCTACTTCCTCCCACAAATAAGGCAAACAATTAAATACCAAGCAAGCCAATCCCCAAAGGAGGTGAATTTATGAAAGTGTGTCCACCAGGCAAGGAGTTCGTCTTCAAGATGCCTGACGGCAAGATTCTTGGCAGGGCAAAGTCAGTCTCAGAGCTTGCCTCTCTTATAAAGACCGCGCCGCTTGAAGCAGTCCTTTTCCATGCAAAGGGAGGGCACTTTGCGCCATGGCTTTCAATGCTTGGCGAAAATGACATAGTGGAAAAGCTAAAGTCAATCCAAATAAACGAGAAGACCATCAGGGTTGCCCTTCTTCGCGCACTTCACAAGTAAGCAGCTTTTCTTATAGCTGCATTTTTACTTTTTTCCCTTCAAGCAATTAGCATGGGCTCTTCAAACCCCTCTTTTCGCCGAAGGATTTCTTCCAGCTCAATCAGGCAAGCCGAGCTCCAGCCAATAAAAGGTTTCAAGATAAGCCCTGCCCTCAAGGTAGAGCAGCTTATTTTCCATTATTCCTCAATTGGGTTTCAGGCATCGCATCTCTCCCAAGCAGCGCAGGTAATAAGGAAAATGCAGGAGGAAAGGGCGACCATCTTCCTTGCCTTCACCTCCAACATGGTTTCCTCTGGCTTGCGCGAGATAATAGCGCAGCTTTGCCAAAAAAAGCTGGTGGATTGCATAATAACCTCAACAGGGGCGGTTGAAGAAGATGCCATGAAGTGCCTTTCGCCATTTCTTCTTGGCAGGTTCGAGGCTGACGATGCTGAGCTGAAGGCAAACGGAATGAACAGGATAGGCAACATATTTGTAAAGGACGAGCAATATGTTGAGTTTGAGAAGTTCCACCTCGCCTTCATGGAAAAAATGCACAAAAAATACGGCGGAAAAATGGCAATGAACAAATATGTGCAGGAGCTTGGGCTGGAGCTGAAAGACAAAAACTCCTTCCTTTACTGGTGCTCTCGCAAGGGCATACCTGTTTTTCTCCCAGGCCCGCTTGATGGCGCTATGGGAGACCACTTCTACTTTTTCAACAAGCAGCACTACCAAAATCCGTTTGTGGTTGACGCAGCAGAAGAGGTTCGCGACTTTTATGACATTATGCTTTCTGCTGAAAAGGCAGGCGGCATAATTTTGGGAGGGGGGATTGCCAAGCACCACCTCATAGGGGCTGCCATCCTGCGCAATGGGCTGGACTTTGCAGTCTACCTTTCCACAGGCAGCGAATACGACGGCTCGCTTTCAGGCGCTCGGCCAAGGGAGGCAGTTTCCTGGAACAAGCTAAAAAGCGCGCAGTCCTCGGCATTTGTAGAGGGCGATGCCACGCTGACTTTTCCGCTGATTGCCTGCTTCATGTCAGGACGGGGCGCAAAAAGAAGGTAGCAAGCGGCATCCTGCCTAAATTACCTATTTAAACCAATTTTTGCCCAAACTTGGCTATGGCCGATTTGCTATTCTGCTCGCACTACCCTTTCACGCAGCAGGCAAAAGAATACGCAGCACAGCACAGGCTTGAGCTGAGCGACTCTATTGTTGAGAAGGCAGAGGCCAGGCTGCAAGATGCCCTTGCCTCTGGCAGGATAAAAAAGGCAGCTGACCTTCCCTCTGCGCAAGAGGAGGAAATAGCAATTTATGCCGTTGCCCGTATGGTGGTTTCCGCTGCCAACAACCGCTACCTGATACGGCGCTACGCCCTTGCAGAGGCAAAAAGGGCAGGTGAATACCTCTCCTCAGACCTCTCCTCCCACCCAGAATATGTTGAGGCAGTTGCAGGCGAGCTTGGTCTGAAGTTTGAGAAGCAGCAAGAAGGCTTTCTCATCCCATTTGCACAATACCTGCTTTTTACCCCGCGCTCGGTAGACTACAAGCTTTCAAATCGCGAGCTTGCAGCCGGAAAGGTAAGGGTAGGAAAGCAGGAAAGGATAAGGATTTTAGAGGAGGCAGTAAGGAAAAGGATAGAATCCTCGCTTCCGATGAAGGCAGACTTCCCCCAAAGCATCTCCTTGGCTGCTGCAAGGATTTCTGCCCTTATCCCGCGGCTTGAGGCGCAGGCAGTGCGCATAGGCCAGGAGAACTACCCGCCATGCATACGCAAGCTGCTTGAAGACCTTTCGCTGAACATCAACGTGCCTCACACAGGCAGGGTGGTGCTTGCGATGTACCTTGTCAATGCAGGCCTGCCCGACGACAAGATAGTTGAGCTTTTCAGACCTGCCCCTGATTTTTCAGAAAAGACTACGCGCTACCAGGTAGAGCACATACGAAAGCACAAGTACCGGATGCCTTCCTGCTCCACTGTTGATGGCTACGGGCTGTGCGTTGCGGAGTGCCGCTGCGGGAATCCCATGAATTACAAGGAAAGCGTGCATGGAAGGAGGCTAAAAGAGCTTGAAAAGGAGAGGAAAGCATGAGCATGGCTGTGCATCAGGCTTCAAAGGAGGAGGAATTCCTGCGCAAGCTTTTTTCAGGCTTCTACACGAGCTGCCAGCTTGGAGTTTCCAAGCCGCAACAGAGGGAGTTTGGGTTTGGCGGGTGGGAGAAAAAAATTGAGTTTCGCCACATCGGGGTAAAAGGCGAAGCAGAGCTTCGCGCCCGCCTTGTTTCTGATGCCCCGCTTTATGTCTCCTACTCTGTGGCATACTACGAGTTTCCCGCTGCCCGCCCAATGGTGAAGAAAAACTGGCTCGGGGCTGACTTGGTCTTTGACTTGGACGCCCCGGCGCATTCATGCGGGAAATTTACCTGCGGGCAGTGCCTTGCCCAGGTAAAAAGAGAAACAATCCAGCTCGTTGAGGAATTTTTGGTCCCTGACTTTGGCTTTTCGCAAAGCGAGATATCGGTGAATTTTTCAGGGAGCCGAGGCTACCATGTCCATGTTGTTTCTGATGCTGTGGAGCAGCTTGACAGGGAGGCGCGCCGCGAAATCGCAGACTACATTACAGGCACAGGCCTGCAGTTTGACAAGCTGTTTTGGGAAGAGGGAAAGAAGCTGTTTGGCCCAAGGCCTTCGCAGGGAGGGTTTGGGGGCAAGTTTGCCCGCTCCTTCCTTGCCAGGCTTGAGGATGGTTCCTTTGCCCTATCCATTTCCCGCAGCCTGAAAGACCCCGCCATTCGCCAGAAAATGAGGCGCGCCATAGAGGAAGGCAATTGGGACCCAATCGGGATAGCCAACAGGAAAAAGAAATTTCAGGAAAAATTCAGCAGCATGATGCTTTCGCTTTCAGGGAGGATTGACTCCAATGTCACTGCGGACACAAGCAAGCTGATTAGGATGCCCGGCTCCCTTCACGGCGGCAGCGGGCTTCTGGCAAAAAAAGTTTCCATGGCAGGCTTGGAAAAGTTCCACCCAATGGAAGACGCCATTGCCTTTTCAAGCGGGGAAGCAAAGGTGAAAATGGGCGAGCCAGTGCCAAGGTTTTCAGTAAAAGGCGAGGAATTCGGGCCGTTTGAGGCAGGGGAGACAAGAGAGCTGCCGCTTGCTGCAGCCGTTTATCTCCTGTGCAAGAAGGCAGCAGTCCTTGAATAGCACTTTCTTTTTATTCTTTTCAGTCCGCAAATTAAGATGGCGTGGGAACGTGGCGGAGGAACTTACCTACAAGCGGCTTAGGGACCTTTCGCGCGAGGAGAAGGCCCAGCCTTGGCTCATTCGCCTGCCGCCAGACTTTTACTCCTCGCTTGAAGAGTTTCTCGCTTCAAAATTTTCCGAGGCAGAATCCACAAAGTCCATCGTTAAGATGCGCGAGTTTGAAAATGCGCTTGCCACCATCAAAGAGATAATTGCAATGAGGCAGCAAAAAATATTGTTCAAGGCAATAAGGAATGGCGGAGTCCACAGCGAGCTTCCAGAGATGACTAATGAGGAGCATCGGCTCTATGACCGCTTTTGCACCCTTTTGGCTGATGAGCAGGCGCAATTGAATTCAATCCTCTCCCGCTTTGAGGGAAAAAGGGAAATGCCGCAGGGCAAGCCTGAAAAGCCGCTGGGAGAGGATTCCTTTAAAAAAGTGAGGTTCATAAAGGAAGTCCCTGCCTACAGGGGCGCAAACGAAGAGACCTTCGGGCCTTTCAAGGCAGGCGAAACAGCCACTCTGCCTTTATCTGAGGCTGAATGGCTGCTGAAAGGAAAGCTTGCTGAAATCGCAGACTGACAAGGTGCAGCTTATGAAATACCCAAAAGAAATCAACGCATACTGCCCATTTTGCAAGCGCCATGAGCAGCACAAGGTTCGGCTTGCCTCAAAGGGGAAGGCGCGCTCGCTTTCGGTCGGCAACCGCAAGCACGAGCGAAAGCTCATGGGGCATGGCGGCAAGAGGGCTGGAGAAAAGTCAGTTAAAAAGCAGGGCAAGAGGCAAAAGCTTGTGCTTGAATGCCCTTCCTGCAAGAAAAAGCAGGAGAGGGTGGTCGGGACAAGGACAAAGAAAAAAATTGAGTTCAATGCATGAGTGGTGGCATGAGCAAATTCCTAAGGGTGAAGTGTGCCTGTGGAAATGAGCAGAATATATTCGGGCATGCCTCTCGCAAGGTAAACTGCCTGGTGTGTGGCGCCCTGCTTGCCTCCCCTTCAGGCTCACGGGTGAAGGTCAGCGAGGGAACAAAGGTGCTGCGCGTCCTTTGAAAAGCGTGCGCTTTTGAGAAGATGATTTTCTATGGCAGGTATGCCAGAACTTGACGAGCTTGTTCTTGTTACAGTAAAGAAAATCATGCCCTATGGGGCGTTTTGCACCCTTGACGAATACGAAGGCAAAGAGGCGTTCGTCCACATTTCCGAGGTGGCTCCTCGCTGGATAAAAAACATACACGAATTCCTCCACGAGGGGCAAAAGCTGGTTGCAAAAGTCTACCACATTGAGCCTTCCAAGAACCAAATTGACCTCTCGCTAAAAAGGGTGACAGAGGCAGAGCGGAAGGCGAAGATGGAGGGCAGCAGGAAGGAGCGCAGGGCAGAAAAGCTCTTCAACGTTGCAGTGAAGCTTGCAAAATCCACGAAGGTTGAGTCGCTTGCAGCTGAAAGCGCTCTTGTGAAAAAATACGGGAGCCTTGTTGATGCCATAGAAGAGATAGGCGAAAGGGGGGAGGAAGCCCTTGCCGGGCTCAAGATTGAAAAGGGGCTGGCAAAGGCGCTGGTCGAAGTAGCAGCAAAAAACATCAAGAAGGCAAAGGCAGAAGTAAAGGGCGTGCTTTCACTCACCTCTTTATCGCCAAACGGGGTGGAGGTTGTCCGAGAGCTTCTGCTCTCCGTTCAGCCGCCAGAAGGCGCGCAGCTGCAGATCCATTACCTCGGGGCACCAAGATACCAGCTGAGGGTGGTTGCCCCTGACTTCAAAAAGGCGGAGAGGGCAATGGAGGCAGTGGTCTCAAGCCTTCTTGCTTCTGCAAAGTCGCGCGGCGCACTGGCCGAATTTTCAAAGGCGGAAAGTTAAGGGCCTGTGGCAAATTCATATAATGCTTTGGGAAAGAAAATGAAGCGAATGCGAAAGTGCAAGAAATGTGGCGCCTATACCCTTGACGAGCAGCACTGCGGAGGGCCGACTTCAAGCCCGCACCCACCCAAATACTCCCCGCAGGA